>NZ_WWIA01000476.1 GCF_009870065.1 Streptomyces sp. SID5785
CGGTCGCGGACCCGCCGCATCCGGGCGCAGCGGTCCAGCCGCCACGCCGCGGTGCGGGCGCGCGCCCACCCTGGATGGCACATGCGAAGCCCCCTCCTGTGCCGTCGGTGTCCGGTCCGGCTCAGCGCAGTTCCTGGATGCGGACGAGGTTGCCCGCGGGGTCGCGGAAGGCGCAGTCCCGGATGCCGTACGGCTGCTCGGTGGGCTCCTGGACGACCTCGGCGTCGGTGGCCTGCACCTTCTCGAAGGTCTCGTCCAGGTTCCGGGTGGCGAGCAGGATCCAGCCGTAGGTGCCCTTCGCCATCATCTCCTGGATGGTGCGGCGTTCGTCCTCGGTGATGCCGGGGTCCGCGGCCGGCGGCGCCAGCAGGATCGAGGTGCCGGGCTGGTCGGCGGGGCCGACGGTGATCCAGCGCATCGTGCCCTGGCCGACGTCGCTGCGGACCTCGAAGCCGAGGGAGTCGCGGTAGAAGGCGACGGAGGCGTCCGGGTCGACGTGCGGGAGGGCCGTGGTGTGAATGGTGATGTCCATGGCCGTAACGGTAGGCGCGCCGGTGCGGGGTGCGCTTCTCGATTCCTGACCGGTACGGCCGCCGTGTCCCGACGGGCACAGCGGCCGTGTCCGGGCCGTCCCGGCGGCCGATTCCCGCCCCGTACGGCGGCCGTGTCCCGACGGGCTCGGCGGCCGGTGCGGAGGGCGGGCCCCGGACCGCGCCGGTGCCGGGCCGCCGACTCCCCCGTTCGGCCGCCGCCCGGTCAGTCCAGCAGGCCGGCGACCATCTCGGCGAACTCGTCCGGGGTGGCCAGCCGGATGCCGAGGTCCTCCGCCTTGGCGCGCTTGGAGCCCGCGCCCTCGCCCGCGACGACCAGGCTCGTGTTCTTCGAGACGCTGCCCGAGGACTTGCCGCCGGCGCGCTCGATCAGCTCGTTCATCTGGTTGCGCGAGAGCTTCTCCAGGGGACCGGTCATCGCGCCGGTGACGACGACCTTCATGCCGGCGAGCGGACCCGCGCCGGCGTCGGTGCCCTCGGCCCCGGCCTCCTCGGTGCCCTCGGCGGGCGGCGGGGTGGCGCCGGGCTCGGTCATGCTCAGGCCCGCGGCGGCCAGCCGGTCGATCTGCCCGGCCAGCTCGGCCAGTTCGGCGACGATGACGGGGGCCTTCTCGGCGCCGATGCCGTCGACCCGCTGCATGGCCGCGGCGTCCGCCGCCCGAATGTGGTCCATGGTGGCGAAGTAGCGGGCGATGCGGCGGGACATGGAGCGGCCGGTGCCGCGCACGCCGAGTGCGCACAGGACGCGCGACAGGGGCTGGGTGCGGGCACGGTCGAGCGCGGCCAGCAGGTTGTCCGTGCTGGTCTCGCCCATGCGCTCCAGGGAGAGCAACTGGTCGCGGGTGAGCCGGTCGAAGAGATCCGGCAGGCTCTCGACGAGCCCCGCCTCCACCAGCTGCACGACGCGCGTGTGGCCGAGGCCCTCGATGTCGAGCTGGTCGCGGCCGGCGGCATAGCTGATCGAGGCGACCAGGTGGCAGTTGCGGCCGCGCTCGCAGCGCCAGCGCTGCTCGCTGGTGTCGATCCCGGAGCCGCACTGCGGGCACTCGGCCGGGAAGACGATCTCGCGCTCCTCGCCCGTGCGCAGATGGGCGACCGGCGCCTCGATCCTGGGGATGATGTCGCCCGCCTTGTAGACCATGACCTGGTCGCCGAGGCGCAGCCCGCGGCGGGTGATGTCCGCGGGGTTGTGCAGGGTCGCGTAGGTGACGGTGGAGCCGTCGAGCTCGACGGGCTCGAGGACGGCGCGCGGGGCGATGATGCCGGTGCGCCCCACGTTCCACTCCACGTCGAGGAGTCTGGTGATCTTCTCGACGGCCGGGAGCTTGAACGCGACGGCCCAGCGCGGGGCACGGGTGCCCGATCCGGCCGCGGCCTGGTCGGCGGCGAGGTCGGCCTTGACGACGATGCCGTCGATGCCGAAGGGCAGGTCGGCGCGGGTCCCGGCGATCTCCTCGACGCGGGCGACGACCTCCTCGACGGAGGTGACGACGACGCCCGGCACGTCCGTGGACGCCGGGGTGTTGACGCCGAGGGCCGCGGTGCGGTCCATCAGGGCGCCGTGCGCCTCCTCCCCGAGCAGTGCGGTGAGGTCGCCGGCCGTGCCGGGCAGCGGGAGCAGCCCGTAGCCGAAGAAGGTCATCGGGACCGTGTAGGCACGGTCCTTGGCGCGCAGGGTGCCCGCCGCCGCGTTGCGCGGGTTGGCGAAGGGGTCGCCGCCGTGCTCGGTGCGGACCTCGTTGGCGTACTCGAACTGGGCGGTGGTCATGAGGACTTCGCCGCGCACCTCGACGGTGACCTTCTCGGTGAGCTCGGCGGGTAGTCCCTCGATCGTGCCGGCGGCGTGCGAGACGTCCTCGCCCGCCGTGCCGTCGCCACGGGTGATGAGGCGGGTGAGCCGGCCCTGCTCGTAGCGGGCGGCGATGGCGAGGCCGTCGAGCTTGGGCTGCACGTTCCAGGACACGACCTCACGGCCGATCCTGCGCTCCAGCGAGGCCGCCCAGGTGGTGAACTCCTCCCCGGAGAACACGTTGTCCAGGCTCAGCATGGGGACCGTGTGCGGCACGTCGCCCTCGACCGCGCCGCCCGCGACCTTGCCGGACGGCGAGTCGGCGAGCACCTCGTCGGGGTGTTCCGTCTCGTACACCGTGATGGCGCGGACCAGCCGGTCGTACGCGTCGTCGTCCAGAGTGGAGGTGCCGCCCTCGTAGTACGCGGCGGAGGCACGCCGGGCGTCGGCCACGGCCTGCGCGTAGGCGGCGGGGTCGGACAGCGCGGAAGGAACGGCAGAAGTCGTCGTCATGCCCTCCATCCTGCCGCCCACCACTGACAATGCCGCCCGGCCACCCCGGGCGGCGCCGTCCCCGGGCGGGCACGGTGACGAACCTGTGACGCGGGCGCGGGCAACGGCCGCGCGGGTTCGCGGGTCGTACCGGGCGGGACGGACAGGCGGGTGAGCGCACAGCCCTGTCTCCCGCCCTGCGGGCCGTTCGCGTCGTACGGTCCGCACAGCCCAGCAGGTCGACCGACATGGGGGAACCACGATGAACGTACGAGTACACCGGGCGACCGTCGCCGGAGCCGTCGCGGTGGCCGCCGCTGCCGCCGCGGCGCTCGCCGCCCCGGCCGCAGCCGCCGGAGCCTCCGCAGCGGCGGCGACGCCGCGCTTCCTGTCCGCGTCCGAGCTGCCCCCGCACCCGTCGTCCGCGTGGACCGCGGGCCCGGTGACGGCGGGACAGCCCGACCCGCTGCCGATGTGCGTCGGGGACGCGCTGCCGTCGACGTCCGTGCACCGCGCCTTCCGCACCGACCTCGACACCGGGGCGCTCCAGGTGACGGTCGTCGAGCGCGACGCGCGGCACGCCAAGGCGTTCGCGGCGCTGCTGCGCAAGCACCTCGACACCTGCGCGCGGGACGTGGCGGCCCAGGACCCGGAGGTGACGGCGGAACAGAAGTACTACGGCCGCCTGCCCGTCGAGGAGGGGGCCGTGGTGTACGGGGTGCACACGCAGACGTCGTGGGGGGCGACGGACATCAACCTGTTCTCCGTCGGGCGGGACGGCCGGGTCGTCACCGTCGTGCAGTGGGGGCAGATGGGCGGCTTCGCCGACGCGCCCGTCGCGGCCTTCGAGCGGACGACGGTCACGGCGGTGAACAAACTGGCCTGAGGTCCGGCCGGGCAGGGGCGGGACGGCAGGGCGCGGGGCGGGCGGTGCGGTCGGGCGGGACGGCAGGCCTCGACACGCTACTTACCGGTAAGTAAGCTCGCGGGTGCCGTCCCGCCCGACCGCACCGCCCGCCCCGCGCCCCAGGAGACCTTCATGCGCCGTGTCCGCTCCCACCAGCTGCTCGCCGGCCTGCTCGCCGGGGCCGGGGCCGCGCACTTCCTCGCGCCGAAG
>NZ_WWIA01000477.1 GCF_009870065.1 Streptomyces sp. SID5785
AACTCTGCACCAGGGCTCCGACGCCGAGAGCGACGGCCAGGACGAGGGCGTAGCAGCCCAGGAGGTTGCCCAGGACGGTGGCGAGGGCGGTGCGACGGCCGTGGGCGAGGGCCCGGCCGACCACGAACAGGACGCTCGGGCCGGGGATCGCGATCATCACGAAACACATCGCGGCGAAGGCCGCGAGGCTCGACGTGGACACCATGAGCGGGTATCGCCTTTCCAGAGACGTGGGCGGGAAGCAAGGGGCAGGAAGTGGCCGCGGGTGGCGCTTGCGCCCTGGGCCCCGGGGGTCCCCGCCAGCGAGGTTGCGGTGAGCTTGCGGCCTGTCCCGCGCGTCCTGCCCCGGGGCCTGGGCCCGAGCCTGGGCCCGGTTCGCTAGCGGCGCAGCTCAGTCACGCGAGCGCGCGGGAGGCGCGCGAGTACGGCCGGTTCCACCTGAAGCGTGCGGTCGGCGGTTCCGGCGCCGCAGAAGACCGGCCCCTCGAGCTCGATGACCGTGGCGTCGATCAGGCACAGCACCCCGGACCGGTGGCTGATCGGCGGAATTCCTCCCGGCACCAGCCCCTCCGCGTCGAGCGTCGCCGCGTCGGTGGCGCGCAGTTGCGAGCGGCTGGTGCCGGCGGCAGCCGCGAGGCGGGCGAAGTCGATGCGGTCCACGGCGCGCAGTGCCACGAGCAGGAGCGGAGTGTCCGCGGTGGTGAAGGCGAGCGTCTTGACCGCTCGCGACCAGGGGAACGGCAGCGCCTGGCGCTCGGCGACGCTGTGCGCGGGCGTGTGCGCGTGGACGGTGTAGGCGGCGCCGTCCCGGTCGAGGGCTGCCCGCCAGGCAGCCTCACGCGTCCCCGTACGCGGCCTGCCGTCCGCGTGGGGCGGGAGGTCCTGGCGATCGGTGTCCATCGGTCGGTTCCATGTCGTCGGGCGGCAAGGTCTGGTCGTGAGCCTGGAGGACCGGGCGAGATCCGATCAACTGATTGTGAAATCCTGCAATCGTGATCACGATGCGTTTCGGCGTCAGCGCCGAGGAGGACCTCGCCTTCGGCGTCTCTCCGCTGCTCGAGGCCGCCCACTCGTGGCACGTGCTCACCGCCCCCGGGCACCACGCCCTGCACGTGCCGTGGGTGCGCCGCTGCCGCCGCCTGCCCACCTCGGTGCGGCGCCGCCTGCGCGAGCACAGGTTCGTGGTGTCCGACTACATCCCGGCGTTCTTCGAGAGCGGGGACGGGGGTCTGGATGCGGACTTCGGCGCGCAGATCGCGTCGGTGCGGGCCCTCCCGCCCGAGCAGGTGGCCGCCGAACTCGCCCAGACTCTCGTCGACACCGCCCGCTACGACGGACCCGCCCTGGTGCAGAACGCCATCGTGCGCGACGCCGCTCTCACCGAGCTCCGGCATTCAGATCCTGACCGGGCCGCACGCCTCGCCGCTGTACTCGCCGATCCGGCCCCCGCTCTGGACGGCGTGCTCACCACGCTGGAGGAGTACTGGGACGCGGCCTTCGCCGACGAGTGGGAGCGCATCGAGCCTGCCCTCTGCGAGGCGATCACGGCCGCCGGTCAACGCATCGCCCAGCAGGGCGTCTTCCCCATGCTCCGCACCCTGGTCCCGCAGATCCGCATCGACCCCGCCCGGCGCGTGCTCCGGCTCGACCGCCCGCACGACCACGACATCACCGTGGCCCGCGCCCATCCCGTCACGCTCACCGCCAGCCACTACGTCTGGCCGCACGTGCGCGTCACCTGCGACGCGCCCTGGCCGTTGCGCGTCACCTACCCGGCACTCCCCCTGACGCCCGCGGCCGCGCCCCGCCCTGCGAGCCAGGACGAACTCCTCAGCGTCCTGCGCGCGTTGGCCGCCGCTCCGCGCCTGCAGATCGTCACGCGCCTCGCCGCACAGAGCCGCAGTACGCAGGAACTGGCCACCCTGCTCGGCCTGTCCCCCTCCGTGGTCTCCCGCCATCTGAAGGAGCTGACACGTGCAGGACTGACA
>NZ_WWIA01000478.1 GCF_009870065.1 Streptomyces sp. SID5785
GCAGCCGGCCCACCGCGGTGGACCGGGCGGCCTCGGCCCACAGGTCGAGCCAGACCGCCCACTGGCGGCGCTGCTGCGCGGTGCGCGGCGTCTGCAGCTCGATGAGCTGGCGCAGCTCCGCCGCCGCGTCGTCCGCCGCCGCGAGCCGGGCGGCGCGGCGGGCGGTGTCCTCGTCCATGCACCAGCGCACCGAGGCCTCGAGGAGGTCGGCGCGGCCGGGGAAGTGGTAGTGGATCGCCGCGCTGCTGGTGGCGCAGGCGCGGGCGATGTCCGCGACCCGTACCGCGTGGAAACCGTGCTCGGCGATCAGCCGGACCGTCTCGCGGACGATCTGCAACGGCCGGCCGCCCTCGATCGGGACGGCCTTGGCCGCTTCGGCGCCCGCCGGGCCCTCCCGGTGCCGGGCGCCGAGCAGCCAGCCCGCGTCCACCCGCCCCTCGTCGGCGACCCGCGCCAGCTCGGCGGCGGTGAAGCGGCGGGTGCCGCTCAGCGACCGGGACAGCTTGGACGGGTCCATGACGATACGGCGCGCGAACTCGCGCTGGCTGACGCCCGCGGCCGTGATCACGTCACGGACCCGGGATGCGGTGTCGGCGGCGGGCGTGCCGCCGGGTGCGTCGTCGGTCTCCACGGGACCGACCATAACCACGATGTTGAGAAGAACTCAACACGGTGCAACACAGTGATGCTGCGAAGGTGCAAAAGTGCTGGCTGTCGACACGTGATGAGCACCTGACTGTCGCATCAGTCAGTGTCTCGACGTCCGTCCCGGGAGAGCCGCTCCGCGGTCCGGGTGATGTTCCGCGTCATCCCCTTGAAGACGAAGGCGTGGAACGGGAACACGCTCCACCAGTACGCGTGCCCGGCCAGCCCGTGCGGGTGGAACACGGCCCGTTGCAGCAGCACCGTGCGCCCCTCGCGGTCCCGGCCGATCCGCCACTCCAGCCAGGCGGGCCCGGGCAGCCGCATCTCGGCGCGCAGCCGCAGCAGCCGTTCCCGGTCGATCGCCTCGACACGCCAGAAGTCGACCACGTCCCCGAGCCGCAGCCGGCCGGTGTCCCGGCGGCCCCGGCGCAGGCCCACGCCGCCGAAGAGCCGGTCCAGCCAGCCGCGCACGGCCCAGCCCGGGCCGAACGAGTACCAGCCGTGCTGCCCGCCGATCCCCTCGAGGACGGTCCACACGGCGTGCGGGTCGGCGTCGGTGCGCCGGGCCCGGTGGTCCGTGTAGAGGCTGCCGCCCGCCCAGTCCGGGTCGGTGGGCAGCGGGTC
>NZ_WWIA01000479.1 GCF_009870065.1 Streptomyces sp. SID5785
GACGAGCGTGGTCTTGCCGACGCCGAAGCCGCCCACCACGACGATCTTCAGGCCGGTGTCCGCGGCGGCGCTGAGGGGCGTGCGCCCCGACAGCTCGGAGCCCGGCGACAGCTCAGAGGTTGCGGAGTCCATGGAGCACCTCCTTGAGAAGGGCGGAATCGGGCAGCGCGGCGACCCCGGGGGCCGAGCGCGGGTGGCGGGCGGTGACCTTGCCGCCCGCGAGGAGGTCGCCGAGCAGGATCCGCACGACGGTGATGGGCAGCTTGAGCTCGGCGGCGATCTCCACGACGGCCGTCGGGTTCTGGCACAGCTCCAGGATCCGTACGTGCTCGGACTGCATCCCCGCGACCGGCCTGCACTCGCTGACCACCAGCGTGACCAGGTCGAACGAGGTGTCGTCGACGCGTGAGCGGCCCCCGGTCACGGTGTAGAGCCGGTCCGGGTCGCCGGTGTCCACCGGCCGCCGGGTCACGAGGCGCCGCTCCCGGCGACGGAGTCGCGCGGCGCGGCCCGCAGATGCTCCCCGATCTGCTCCACGAGCTCCGTCATCTGGTGCCCCACGACGCCCGGGTCGGCGTCCTCGTCCGCGATGACCGCGAGGTGTGCGCCCTCGCCCGCGTCGACGATGAAGAGCAGGCCGCCGTGGAACTCGGTCATGGAGTGGCGCACGCCGCCGGTGCCGTCGCCGAACTCGACGGAGGCACCCTGGGCGAGGGCCTGGATGCCGGAGCAGATCGCCGCGAGCTGGTCGGCCTGGTCGAGCGTCAGATGCTCGCTCCAGCACAGCTTCAGGCCGTCCCGGGACAGGACCAGGGCGTGCCGGGTGCCGGGGGTGCGCTCGAGCAGGCTCTCCAGGAGCCAGGTCAGGCTGGTGTCAGTGGTCTGCATGGCGGGTCGGGCGGAAGGGGTCCGGCGGGGGAGCCGGCGGTGCCGCCCGTGCCTCCAATCTCACGGTGTAGAGCGGGGGTCGGGGGTGGTCCTGGGGCGCCGCGGTTACTCGGGGCGGTCCGTCCGGTCGGCGGGCGGAGCCGGCTCGGCGGGCTGGACGGACTGCGCGGTGTGCTCCGGCGCGGCGGCCGGGTCGGGCCGGTCGCCGCGCTCGCCCTCGGCGGCCTTGCGGCCCCGGTGGA
>NZ_WWIA01000480.1 GCF_009870065.1 Streptomyces sp. SID5785
GGCGGATCGATCCGCACCCGCACCGGCTCCGTCGCCGCCCCCCGCACCGCCATCCGCGCCGCCTGCGCCTGCTTGAGGCACCGGGCCAGCGCGGCCCCGCTGCCCGGCGGCACCCGGATCAACGCCCGCTCCCCGGTCTCCGCGCCCCGGCGCGGCCCTCCGCCGGCGGCCTGCGGCACCGGCCCCAGCACCTCCGCGTCGGCGGGCAGCTCGACCGCCGCCAGGAACTCGGCCAGCGCCCCCGGCTCACCGCTCACCGCCGCCATCCGGGACACCGGGGGAAAGCCCAGCTCGGCCCGGTCCGCCAGCTCCCGCACCGCGTGCCCGGCCGGATCCCAGCGCACCAGCGCCTGCACGGGCCGCAGCGTCGGCTCGGCGACGACGACCACGGTGCCGCCCTTCTCCTGGGGCCGCACCAGCGCGGCCGCCGCGATCCAGCGGCGCAGCGCGTCCTCCCCCGCGCGCAGATCGGGACGGCCGAGCATGGCCCAGCCGTCCAGGAGCAGCGCGGCGGCGTACCCCCCGTCGGCGACCGGCTCGGCGCCGGGGGTGCTCACGACGAGCGCGGGCCCCCCGGAGACCGTGTCCAGGACCTGCTCGCGGCCCGAGGTCCGCACCGGTACGGCGGGAAAGGCGCGGCCGAGCTCCTCCGCGGTGCGCCGGGCTCCGACCACCTGGGCCCGCAGCCGGTTCCCGCCGCACTCGGCGCACTGCCAGTGCGCCTCCTCCCGGCCGCACCAGGAGCAGGCGAGGACACCGGTCGCCTCCCGTGCCTCGAGCGGTCCCGCGCAGTGCCGGCAGCGGGCGGGCTCGCGGCAGCGCTGGCAGGCGAGCCGGGGCACGTATCCACGCCGGGGCACCTGGACCAGGACGGGCCCCTCGCGCAGTGCGGTGCGCGCGACCTCCCAGGCGACGCTCGGCAGCCGGGCGGCCCGCGCCGCCTCGTCCCGCGCGACGTCGAGGTCCCCGACGGTGCGTACCAGGGGCGCCGTCCGCCGCACCTGCTCGCGCGGGGCCGCGAGCGCGGCGGCCCAACCGCTCCTCACCAGCTGCGCGGCCTCCACCGTGCAGCTCCAACCCCCCAGCAGGAAGCCGCACTTGTCGCGCCCTGCGCGCAGTTCGAGCACCTCGCGCACGTGCGGGAAGGGAGCGCGGTCGTCGCTGTGATGCGCGTCCCCGTCGTCCCACACGACGACCAGGCCCGGGTTCTGCACCGGTGCGAACATCGCGGCCCGGGTCCCCACCACGGCCCGCACCGAACCCCGGCGCACCGCGAGCCATTCCGCGTAGCGACGCTGCTGTCCGGCCTCCGCCGTGAGCAGCGCGTGCCGGCCCTCGCCGAGCTGCTCACGGAGCGCGGCGTCGACCCGTGCGGCGAGCCGGACGGTGGGCACGACGACGAGCGCGCCGCGGCCGGAGGCGAGCGTCGCCCGCACGGCCCGCGCGATCTCGTCGGCCCACTCGGGTCCCGGCAGCGCGGTCCACACGGCGCGGGGCGCGCCGCCGCGGGCCAGCGAGGCGAGGAAGTCGGGCCCGTGCTCGTACCGCTGCCA
>NZ_WWIA01000049.1 GCF_009870065.1 Streptomyces sp. SID5785
AGGACCGCTCGCCCTGGGCCACGGCGACGGCGTGCGCGAAGGAGAGCCGGAGCCCGAAGCGTTCGGCGCGCTCGGCGAGCAGGCCGAGGTCGCTGCGCCCGTGCAGCAGGTCGTCGATGAACTCGCGGCGGGCCGCCTCCTCGCGGCGCACGGCGAGCCGCTGGGCCCGCTCGTACCCTTCGGCGAAGGCGTCGACGCCCTGCTCGACGGCGGTGAGCACGCCGTCGAGGGTGGCGGCGCGGTCGTAGGTGTGGGCGCGGGCCGCCGCGAGGTGGACGCCGACGAGGGTGCGCAGGCCGTGTCCGGCCTCGGCGGCGCGCTCGCCGAGGGCGCGCCGGGAGTCGAGCTCGTCGCGGGTCAGCCTGCGGCCGGTCGTGGAGGCCTCGGCGACGATGCGCACGAAGCCGTCCAGGAATTCGGCCGGTATGCCCCGCTCCGCCGCCATATGTACCCCCACCTCGCTGGTCTCGCCCCAGGCCCTTTGTAGCGCAGAGTGCGGCGAGGTCCCCCATCGGGGCGGTGCGTTCACCGCGGGGGCGCGGTGGAGGCGCGCGTGATGGCGGACTCGACGGCGGCGACCCGGTCGGCGAGCAGTCCGAGCGCGGCCACGGCACGCACCAGCGGATCGGTGTCGGGACCGCCCAGGGTGCGGGCCCGGACGTGCCCGGCCCTGATCTCGTCCCAGCGGGCGCTCTGCCGGGCGTCGAGCGTGCCGCGCAGCTCGGCGAGCTTGAGCAGGTTGGCCTCCGCGCCCGTGGTGAGGGTCTGGGCCTCGCTCGCGTAGTGGTCGTCGACGACGGCGGCGAGCTCGGCGTCGTTCATCGCGGGATCGATCCGCGCGGCGATCTTGTTCATGTCGCGGTACGAGCCCTGCAGCCGGAAGGGCGGTTCGGTGCGGGTCGCCGGGTCCTGGGCGGCGGACGCGATGTAGGCGGCGTTCACGGCGAGGACGGTGCCGCGGGCGGCGAGCAGATGGCGCAGCACCGTGACGATGCGCTCGCGCTCGGCGGCCGGGTAGGCGTGCACGAGCCGGTCGGGCCGGGCGGTGGGGTCGCCCGCGGCGAGCCGGACGAGCAGGTCGAGGTCGGCGCGGTCCCGGCCGGCGAGCGGGGCGAGGTGCGGGTTGGCGGTGAGCGCGTTCTCGACGAAGGAGGTGGCGAAGGCCTCCTCCTTGCCGGTCAGGACGTCGCCGAGGTTCCACACGTCGGCGCGGTTGGCGAGCATGTCGGGGATGCGGAAGCGGGCACCGGACTCGGTGTAGGGGTTGCCGGCCATGCAGACCACGAAGCGCTTGCCGCGCAGGTCGTAGGTGCGGGACCGGCCGTTCCAGACGCCCTCCATGCGGCGCTGGGCGTCGCACAGGGAGATGAACTTCTGCAGCAGTTCGGGCGAGGTGTGCTGGATGTCGTCGAGGTGGAGCAGGACGTTGTTGCCCGCCTCCAGGGCGAAGTTGATCTTCTCGACCTCCTGGCGGGCCGCGGCGTTCGGCGCCTCGGCCGGGTCGAGGGAGGTGACACCGTGGCCGAGCGCGGGCCCGTTGACCTTCACGAGGATCATCCCGAGCCGGTCGGCGACGTACTCCATGAGCGTCGTCTTGCCGTAGCCGGGCGGCGAGACGAGCAGCAGCAGGCCGCCCGCGCTGCCGAGCTGGGCGGCGAGGTTGTCGCCGATCAGCGGCAGGTAGACCTCGTCGATCAGCCGGCTGCGCACGAACGTCGACAGGACGCGCGGGCGGTGCTCGTCCAGCCGCAGCCGGTCTCGCTCGACGGCGGCGAGGCGTGTGCGCAGCTTCTGGTAGGCGCGGTAGCCGGGGACGGTCGCGGTGCGGAACTGCCGGGTTCGGGACAGGAGTTCGTCGAGCCGGACCGTGAGGGCGCGGCCCTGGACGCGCGGATGGGTGCCGAGCAGTCCGGTGACGGTGGCGGTGAGGTCGGCGGACTCGTCGTAGCGCGCGAGGTCCGGGCAGAGTTCGACGGCGACGGCCTCGGGCAGATCGGCGGCGCTCTCCCCCGCCGGGTCCGCGGACGCGGCGTACGCCGCGAGCCAGGCCTCGACGATCTGGCGCCGGGACGCGATGTCGGGCAGCCCGCGCAGGTCCTCCTCGTAGGCCGGACCGTCCACCGTGCGGCGGAACTTGTCGAGGAAGGTGCGCACGCGGGTCGCGGTGACGAAACCGTCGGGCGCGCAGCTCAGCTCGTCGAAGAGATAGCGCGCCGCGTCCGCGTCGCCGCCCATGCGCGCGGCGAGCTCCGCGCGGAAGTCGTCGACGGCAGGGGCGAGCCCGAAGGTGTCGCGGGCGCGGGCGAGCGAGCGGGCGCGGCGGGTGAGCGGCTCCCGCTCCTCCCGGGGCACCTCGTGCGCCCAGAACATCTGCGCGGCGGCGCGGGCCGCGGGCGGGTGGCGCAGCAGTCCGGCCCCGGCGTGCAGGCGCAGCAGCGCGGTGAGGATCGCGGTGGCGTCGTGGTCGTGGACGCCGCGCTCGTACCCCTCGTCGTACGCGTCCTCGGCGGCGCGGCGCACGAGCGCGGCGAGGTCGTCGGTGGCGGCGAGGGCGTCGGCGCCGTGCTCGTCGAGCAGGCGGGCGGCGAGGTGTTCGGCCCGGTAGACGCCCGCGGTCTCGGAGGCGAGGTGCTGCTCCCAGTGGGCGCGGGTCGCGGCGAAGGCGGGGTCGGTGACGGGCGCCCGGTAGTCGGTGCCGGTCACGGCGAAGGCCATGGCGTCGCCGTGCGGGACGAGCGTGAGCTCGAGGGGCTGGCTGTTGACGGCGAAGCGGTGGCGGCCGAGCCGGATGGTGTCGCCGCCGTCGGCGTAGAGGTCGGCGCGGTCACGCAGGGCGCGGACGGCCTCCTGACGTGCGGCGACGACGCGTCCGGCGAGTTCGTCGGCGCGGACCTGGTCGCCGAGTTCGCGCAGTTCGTCGATGGTGCGGCCGACCTTGGCGACGAGCGGGTCGGAGGCGAAGTAGGTGTGGACGGCGTCGGCGGAGTCGAGCGCGGCGGAGCGGCGGGCGACGCTCTCCAGGACGCGTCCGGCGGAGCCGACGAGCCGTTCGGCGCGGCGGGCCCGTTCGTCGGTGAGGCTCTGCTTGCGGGCGGCGAAGACCTCGTGGATCTCGGTGCGCCGGGCCTCCAGGTCGTCGGTGAACTCCTCGGACTCGGCGAAGCGGCCGTGCAGGTCCTCGAGCTGGAGGACGAGCCGGGCCAGGTGCTCGTCGCAGGCCGCAGGGGTGTCGGCGGCGGCCAGCGCCCCGGTGACGGCCTGCCCGAGCAGGGCGAACTCGGCGGCGAACTCGGCGCGGCCCTCGCGCGCCGTCAGTTCGCGGCGGCGCACGTCGAGCGTGGCCCGGGTGCGGTTGACGCCGGCGAGGGCCTCTGCGATGCGCTCGAGGACCGTCGCGCGCACGGTGGCGTCGGCGACGTCGAGCCCGGTCACGGCCTCGGTGACCGTCTGCAACTGCTCGCCGGTCTCGTGCAGTTCGTCGCGCAGGGCGCCGGACTCGGCGACGGTCTCCAGCTCTTCGGCGCGGCGTGCGAGGTCGGCGATCTGCTCGTGGTGCGCGGCGAACGCGTCGGGGCGGGCCAGGAAGGTGACCGCGCGCTGGCCGGCGGCGGCGATGTCCTCGGTGAGTTGGGCGGCGAGGGCGTCGATACGCTCGGTGTCGGCGTAGCGCATCTCCTTGACGGTCAGCAACTGGCCCTGTGCGCGCCGCAGTTCGGTGATGCGCTCGACCCACTCGGGTGCCGTGCGGGGCGCCTCGCCACGGATGCGGCGGACCAGCCCGGTGATCCGGTCGGCGCACTCGGCGAGCCGTTCGGCGGCCTGCCGGGTGAGCCCGCGGACGGTCTCGTACTCGGTGACGACCTGCTCGGCGGTGGCCCGCAGCGCGTCCAGCGGCTCGCCGAGCGCCCCGGCGTCGGTGTCGCCGAGCCAGTGGTACTGGTCGGCGGCGCGGGCGCAGGCGGCGACGAGCGCCTCGTACGCCGCGGTGGTCGGCGCGTCCGCGGTGCCGGCGACGGTGCGGGCGACGGTGCGGGCGACGGCGAGCGCGTCGGAGATGCCTCGCACCAGGTCGGCGTTGCCGATCCGGGCCAGCGGCCCCTCACCGGCCGGCCGGGCGGCGGCGTGCGCGTCGGACACGTAGGGGCTGCTCCACCGCTGGAGCGGGTGGACACGGGCGGGCTCGGGGTCGGCGACCGTGCGCAGCACGAGCAGCGTCCCGTCGTCGGACAGGGCGTGCCCGCGGCAGGGGATCGGGGTGGCGAACTCCTTGCGGATGACGTTGTACGAGAGCAGCAGTCCGCGCTCGCGGTCGCGGGCGTGGAACACGTACAGGACGTCCTCGCCGTTGGGCGAGCGGACGGTGCGCTCGTACTCCAGACCGGCGGTGTCGAGGGCGTCGAAGCTCTTGTGCTCGCCGGTGGCGAGGACGTAGCCGCCGGGGAAGACGACGCCCTGGTCGTCGGGGAGCACGCGGCTGGTCTGTCCGAGGCCGTCGAGCCGGGCGGTGCGCCGGGTGAGCGTGTCGTGGACGAGGTAGCGGTCGGCGCTCTCCTTGTACGGCCGCACGCGCAGCAGGATCAGGGGGCCGACGCGGGCGTGCGCGACGGAGGCGTCGGCGAGGGACTGCAGCGGCTCGTCGACGGGCTCGCTGTAGATGCCGTCGGCGGTCTCGGTGTCGTTCTCGGTCTTGAGGGTGAGGCTGCCGTCGAGGGTGTCGACGTACAGCTCGCCGCCGGGGATCGCGATGTGCGGGTGGCGGCCGGGGACCTGGTCGTCGCGGGTCGTGCGGGTCCAGCGCAGGTCGTGGGCGGGCGGCATGACGTGGTCGCGGTCGCCGCGCGCGTCGAGGAACGCGGCGCGGCCGTCGACGGTGAGGCTCCAGCGCAGTACGCGGATGTCGTCGGCCTTCTCGCCGGTGCGGAAGACGGCGAGCAGCTTTCCGTCGAGCGGGCGCAGCCGGATCAGCCGGGCCGCGCGGTAGTAGCGGTGCAGGGCGCCGAACTCGCGGACGAAGTCCGGGTCGTCGAGCAGTCCGGGCACGGCGCCGTCGTCGAGCCGCTCGAGGCTCGTGCGGTCGTGGAGGGTGAACACGTCGGCGACGGCGGTCTCGTGGCTGCCCAGCGGGGTGGTGCGGCCGAGGAGCAGGACGTCCCCGACGGCGACGACGTCCCGGGCGACGGCCGGGTGCGCGGTGCCGAGGTGCTCGGTGCCGGTGAGCGCGAGGCCGGTGGACCCGAAGGTCTCCAGGCGGCGTCCGTTGAGCAGGGTGGCCCGCTCGGTGAGCTGCCGGGCCTGCCCGGCGAGCCGGTCGCGCAGGACTTCGTACGTGCCCGCGTCCAGACCCGTTTCCATGTGCGGGTTCCCTCTCGTCCTCGTGGGTGGTGCGCGTGGTGCTCGTGGTACGGCGGCCGGCCGGGGCCGCCCACCCCCGTGGGGCGGTCCCGGCCGGCCGGGGAGGTCAGATGCGCGCGGTGCCGTTCAGCTCGGCCAGAGGCATGTCGGCCAGCCCCAGCTGGCCTGCCTTGTCGAGCAGTTCGCGCACCTGACCGGCCTGGTCGCCGCCGCTCTTCATGAGCTTCATGAGCAGCGCCGAGACGGTGAGGTTCTGTACGTCGGCCGTGGACACCGAGCCGAGGATCTTGGCGAGGTCCTCGGTGAAGTCGGAGGTGCCGTCCAGCCAGGGTGCGGCGAGCGTCCGGGCGGTCTCGGAGTGCTCGACGAACCCGTCGAGGCCCTTGCCGAGGGCGATCGAGGAGACGAGTCGGTCGAAGAAGACGGACTCGCCGCCGACGATGTTGATGTCCGCGTTCTCCAGGCCCGTGGCCAGCACGGTGGCCTGTGCCTCGGCGACCTGCCGCTGCACGTCGAGCCCGGCGAGCCGGATCTCCTTCTCGGCCTGCAGCTTGAGCCGGTACTCCTCGTGCCCGCGGGACGCCTCGTCGAGCGCGGCCATCGCTGCGGCCTTTTGCGTGATGCCCTCGGCCTCCGCCTTGAGCTTCTCGGAGATCGCGGTGGCCTCGGCGAGCGCCTGCTCGCGGGCGCCGAGCGCCTCGGCGCGCATCCGGGCCTCGGTGGCCTCGGCCTCGGCACGCCCGGCCTTCTCGGTGACCTCGGCCTCCTTGTCGCGCACCTGCACCTCGGCGAGGCCCGGGGCGGCCGCCTCGGCCTGCAGACCGGTGGCGAGCTTGAGCTTGGCCTGCGACTGGAGTTCGGCGGACTTGAGCTCGGCCTCGGCGAGCGTGAGCTGCTCGGCGGCGCGGTGCGTCGCGGCCTGCTCGGCGGCCTCGGCCGCCTTGATGTCCTTGACCAGCTTCTCCTGCGCCTCGGCCTCCGCGGCGATGATGACGGCCTGCCGTCCGCGCTCGGCCTCCTCGACCGCGCGCAGCTTCTTGATGGACTCCTCCTGCTCGGCGACCGTGCGGTCGACGGCGACCCGCTCGCGGACGACCTCGGCGATCTCCCGCTTCTCCGCCTCGACCTCCTTGTCGGCGGCGATCTTGGTCAGCTGGGTCTCGCGCTCACGGGCGATGACCTCGAGCAGCCGGTCCTTCTCGATGCGCTCGTTCTCGACGGCGATGACGCGCTCGCGGTTCTTCTGCGCGACGGCGACCTCGCGGGCCTGGTTCTCGCGCTGCACCCCGAGCTTCTCCTCGGTGGAGAGGAACGCGCCCTGCGAGCGCAGCCGCTCCTCCTCCACGACCCGGGCGGTCTCCGCCTCCTCGCGGGCCCGGACGGTGTCGATCTCGCGCTTCTGCTTGATCTCCGCGTCGGCCTGCCGGCGTTCGAGCTCCAGGATGGTCTCGCGGGCGTCGACGTTCTGCCGCGTGATCTCCTTCTCCTCGGTGCGCTGGAACTCGTTGGTGCGCACGTGCTCGACCGTGGTCAGCTCGGTGATCTTCCGGATGCCCTGCGCGTCCAGGACGTTGTCCGGGTCGAGCTGGCTGAGCGGCGTCTGCTCCAGGTAGTCGATCGCCGCGTCTTCCAGGTGGTAGCCGTTCAGGTCGACACCGATGACCTCGATGATCCGGAACCGCAGTTCCTCGCGCTTGGTGTAGAGGTCGGTGAAGTCGAGCTGCTTGCCGACCGTCTTGAGCGCCTCGGAGAACTTCGCGTGGAACAGTTCCTGGAGCGTCTTCTGGTCGCTGGCCCGGGCGGTGCCGACGTTCTGCGCGACGCGGATGACGTCGTCGACGGTCTTGTTCACCTTCACGAAGAACGAGATCCGGATGTCGGCCCGGATGTTGTCCTTGCAGATCAGGCCGTCGCGGCCGGTGCGGGTGATGTCGATGGTCTTCACCGAGATGTCCATGACCTCGGCCTTGTGCAGCACCGGCAGCACGACCTGCCCGGTGAAGGTCACGTCGACCTTGCGCATCTTCGAGACGATGAGCGCCTTGCCCTGCTCGACCTTGCGGAACAATCGCGTGAAGACGAGCAGCAGTGCGGCACAGACGAGCAGGACAGCGACGACGGTCACGCCGATGCCCACGGTGGTGGCATCCATTCAGAAGTCCTTTGGATCCAGGGCCGGTCGACCCTCGGTGTCGGTGAAGGCGATCTCGACAGGGCTGCGCCGAAGACTCCGACGGTGCACCGGGAGGACCGGTACACGTCAGAGACCGACGCGGGGTGCACAGGTCCGGTTGCGCGCCGTCGTGGCCTGTCGATGATCCGTGACATCACCCGCGGGACGGCCCGGTCCGGTGCGGATCGGCGGCCGTGCAGGAGATGAAGGCGAGAAGAGAGAGATGCGGCGGTGCGATGCCGCGCGGGTCTAGACCCGTGGGCCGGGTGATCGGCGCGAGGCCGAACCGGGTTCGTCAGGCGCGGACTTGACCGGCCTGCGGCCGTCCGCCGTGACACCGCGACGCGGCGCCTGTTCCCCGTACGCGGCCGCGGCAGTCCGCTGTGTGTGCGACTCGCTCATTCCGGCCCCCCTTGCGCGACGACTCCCCCGGTGGCATCCCGGCGCCGGGCCCGTTTCCGGAACCCGGCACCGGGGTCGGCCCCCCGTTTCTGCCGGGACCATCTTGCCCCGCGTTCAAGGTCTGACACATTGCCGTACTCCGGCAATCTTTACGCGCTCTTGATGCCGGGACCGCCCACGCACCGGCGGGCGAGAGGACGCGCGGGGGCACGCAGAACGCCCTCCGGACCGCGGTCCGGAGGGCGTCGGAACACTGCGACGGAAAGGGCTCAGTCGTCCTCGACCGCGTCCTCCGCGTTGCGCCACGTCATCACGTCGACCGTGATGTACGTACTCGGGTCGTTGGCACCGGACTTGCCGCGGAACGTGACGAGACCGATGTGCCCGGCGTCGCTGCGGACGCAGATCTGCGCACCGGCACCCAGCTGGTCCATCTTGATCGCGTCGGTGAACCGGGTCTCGTTGCGGCAGGTCTCGAGCGAGCCCTTCTGCGAGTTGTTGAGCAGAACGAGCTTGCCGTTGCCGGTGCCGACCTCCGGGTCACTGACCCCTTGGCCACCGTAGAAGTAGAAGTCGCCGTCGTAGTACTGGGCTCCCGACACGCTGGCGATCGGCTTGACGGGGTTGTCGCCGAGCTGGAGGTAGTACTCGTCCGTCAGGTTGATGCTCTTGTACGTGGCCGGCTTGGGGTCGGGACGCTTGGCACCTCCGCCGCCCTTCGCCGAGCCGCCGGAACTGCTCGACCCGCCGGACGAGGACGACGACTGGTCGCCCTTGCCCTCGTCGGGAAGCAGCGCGCCGATGACCCCGAGCACCACGAACACGCCGACGACGGACAGGGCGATGATGAGGCCGGTCCGCTTCTTCGGGGGCGGCGGCATGACCCCGTACGGGCGCGGCCCGCCGGGGTAGGGAGCACCCATGGGCACGCGCGTCCCGGGCGGAACCGGGCCCCGGTAGCCCGGCATGGGCGTCGGGTGCGGGTGCGGGGGCCGGGTGCCGTGCGCGACGGGCGGCGGGGTCTGGCCGAAGGC
>NZ_WWIA01000481.1 GCF_009870065.1 Streptomyces sp. SID5785
GACGGCCAGCGGAAGCAGGAGGGACAGCGGGGCGATCACCAACGCGCCGTCGGGGAAGGGGAATCCGATCGCGGGGAAGAGCGCCTGCAGCCCGGCGGCGATGCCGATGCCGCCCGCGAGTCCGGTCGCGGAGGCGGCCACGGCCACGGCGGCGGCCTCGACGAGGGTCATCTGCGTGACCTGGCGGCGCGCCGCGCCGAGCGCCCTGAGCAGGGCGTTCTCCCGGGTGCGCTGGGCCACGACGATCGCGAACGTGTTGTGGATGGAGAACGTCGCGACGAGCAGGGCGATGCCGGAGAAGACGAGCAGGAAGGTGGTGAACAGGGTCAGGAACTGGCCGGAGATCATGTCGGTGTTCTCCTGCGCGGAGGCCTCACCGGTGATCGCCTGGACCCCGTGCGGCAGTGCGGGCCGCAGGTCGTCGACGAGCTGCTGCTGACTGACGCCGGGCTCCGCGCGGACCTGCACGGACGCGGCCTCGCCGGGCTTCGCCGCGAGGTACTTCTCGGCGTCGGCGCGGGTCATCCCGGTGAACGTGGACTGGGCCATGCCGTCCTCGCCGCCGAAGGTGGCGAGACCCACGACGGTGACCCGGACGGGGTCGGGGGTGCGCAGCGTCGTGGTGTCGCCGATCTTCAGGCCGCCCTTGTCGGCGGCACCGCGGTTCACGACGACCTCGCCGGTGTGCTGCGGGGCGTGGCCCTCGGCGATCCGGTACGGGTTCAGCTGCGGGTCGGTGATCCAGTTGCCGGCGAGGGTGGGCGGTCCCTGGCCGCCGATCGGCTTGCCGTTCGTGCCGACGAGCTGGCCGGCCCCCTGGATGTTCGGTGCGGCGGCGGCGACGCCCGGGGTGTCGGCGAGGTCGTCGGCGAGGGAGGCGCGGACCGGCTGGCGGGTGCCCTGGGCCTCGCCCGGTGTCGTGATCACGTTGCTGCTGCGGACGACGGCGTCGGTGCCGCTGGTGGCGCCCGCGAAGAGGGAGTCGAAGCTGGCGCGCAGCGTGTCCCCCATGACGAGGGTGCCGGTGAGGAAGGCGACGCCGAGCAGGACGGCGAAGAAGGTGCCGGCGAAGCGTCGTCGGTGGGCGCGCAGCGAGGTCAGGCTGAGTCGTGCGGCGGCGTTCATGACGGGCCTCCCGGCCGGGACGCGGCGGTGTCGAAGGCCTTCATGCGGTCGAGGACGGAGTCCGCGGTGGGGCGGTCCATCCGGTCGACGAGGCGGCCGTCGGCGAGGAAGACGACCTCGTCCGCGTGGGCGGCGGCGACGGGGTCGTGGGTGACCATGACGACGGTGCGGCCGGTGCGGCGCACCGTGTCGCCGAGCAGCCCGAGCACCTCGGCGCCGGAGCGGGAGTCGAGGTTGCCGGTGGGCTCGTCGGCGAAGACGACCTCGGGCCGGCCGGCGAACGCGCGGGCCACGGCGACGCGTTGCTGCTGCCCGCCGGAGAGTTCGGCGGGCCGGTGGTGCAGCCGGTCGCGGAGTCCGACGACGTCGACGAGCGCGTCCAGCCACTCGGGGTCGGGGTGGCGTCCGGCGAGGTCGCTCGGCAGGGTGATGTTCTCGGCGACGGTGAGCGTGGGCACCAGGTTGAAGGCCTGGAAGACGAAGCCGATCCGGTCCCGGCGCAGCAGCGTGAGCCGGCGGTCGTCGAGTGCGCTGAGCTCCGTGTCGCCGATGTGGGCGGTGCCGCCGGTGAGGGTGTCGAGCCCGGCCGCGCAGTGCATCAGGGTCGATTTGCCGGAGCCCGAGGGCCCCATGATCGCGGTGAAGCGTCCGGTGCGGAAGCCGACGGTCACGCCGTCGAGGGCACGGACGGCGGTGTCGCCGGAGCCGTACACCTTGACGGCGTTCTCGACGCGCGCCGCGGTGTGCGTGAGCGTCGCGGTGGTCATGCCGCACCGCCCTTCGAGCCGAGGTGGCCGAACTCCTCGTTGAGCACGGTCAGCCGGCGCCAGTACTCGTCCTCGTCGATCTCACCGGCGGCGAAGCGCCGGCCGAGCAGCGCGATGGGCGAGTTCTCGTCGGTGCGGCGCGGTGCGGCGTTCCACGGGCCGCGGCGTCCGCGCCACACGGTGCGGCGCAGCAGGGTGACGACGCCGATCACGACGGCCGCCCAGACGAGCGGGAAGAACAGGATCCACGGGCCGGGTCCGTCGCCGCCGAAGCTTGCCAGGGTCTGCATCTGACTCATCTCCCGATGGGGTGTGCTGCGGGTTTTCTCGATGACTCGAGCCTCCCGCCGCAGGGGGGTCCCCGTCGTCGTACGGCCAGCGGCACCGGATGTACCTCAGCGGGAGTACGGGGGCCCGGCGCGGCTGCTTCCTGCCCGCGCTGGATTCTGTACCTACTGGTATGTACAGTGAGGATCATGAACGGGACGAGGGACGACGCGAGCGGGGCGAGCACGCAGGAGCGGCTGATCGAGGCGGCCCGCGAGCTCCTGTGGGAGCGGGGGTACGTCGGGACGAGCCCGAAGGCGATCCTGCAGCGCGCCGGGGCCGGCCAGGGCAGCATGTACCACCATTTCGCGGGCAAGCAGGAGCTGGCGCTCGCCGCGGTGCGGCGCACCGGCGAGGAGCTGCGGAGCGCCACGGACCAGCTGCTCGACGGGGACGGCTCGGCCTTCTCCCGCATCGAGGCGTACCTCCTGCGCGAGCGCGACGTGCTGCGCGGCTGCCCCGTCGGCCGGCTGACGATGGACCCGGACGTGATCGCCGACGAGGACCTGCGTGCCCCCGTGGACGAGACGATCTCGTACGTCGAAGAGCGGCTGGCCGCGATCGTCCAGGAGGGCGTCGACAGCGGCGAGTTCTCCGCGCGGCTGGTCCCGGCCGAGATCGCGGCGGCCATGGTGGCCACGGTCCAGGGTGGCTACGTGCTGGCCCGCGCCTCAGGTGCGACGGAGTCCTTCGACGGTGCCGTGCGCGGCCTGCTGGCGCTGCTCAGATCCTGACTCGCCCCCTCCTTTCCGCTCTTCCGAGCCTTTCCGCTCGTCCGAGTGTCTCTGTTTCCCTTCTCCCTTCCTGCGAATGAGGCCTTCACCGTGCAGATCACCCGCACCGGCACCGCGACCCAGCAGGGTCCGGCCGAACACTTCACCGGCACGGTCCGCCTCGAACCGGTCGCGGCGCCCCCAGCACCCTCCCGTCTGAGGATGTTCGACGTGCACTTCGCGCCGGGGGCGCACACCGCCTGGCACACGCACCCGCACGGCCAGGTCCTGCACGTACTGGCGGGCGAGGGCCGGGTGCAGCGTGAGGGCGGCCCGGTCGAGGTGATCCGCCCCGGCGACTCCGTGTGGATCGAACCGGGGGAGAACCACTGGCACGGCGCGGGCCCGCACACCTCCATGAGCCATCTGGCCACGGTCGAGGCCGCCGAGGACGGCACGACCGTGTGCTGGGGCGAGCATGTCGGCCCCGCCGCCTACCCGGACGCCTGACAGACGACAGGCAGTCGCCCGAGAGGAACGACCGATGCACGCGTTGCAGTACGAGATCACCCTGCCCGCCGACTACGACATGGACGTGATCCGCGAGCGGGTCGCCACGAAGGGACATCTGCTCGACGACTTTCCCGGGCTGGCCGCGAAGGCATATCTGATGCGGGAGCGCGGCGTCGCGGGCTCCCCCGTGAACCAGTACGCGCCCTTCTACCTGTGGGCCACCCCCGAGGGCATGAACAGCTTCCTCTGGGGCCCCGGATTCCGCGGCCTCGTCGCCGACTTCGGCCGGCCTGAGGTACAGCACTGGATGGGCGTGGCGTACGCGCCGGGGAGACCCGGCGGCGCCCCGGCGCGTGCGGCGGTGCGCCGCCGGACGCCGATCGCCGCGGACGCCGACCTGGACGGGCTCGTGCCCGACGTGGAGCGCGAGGTGGCCGAACTCGCCGCTTCCGAGGGCGTGTTGTTCGCGGCGGGGGCGGTGGATCCGCGCACCTGGGAGCGGTGCGTCTTCTCCGTGTGGTCGGATCCGGAGCCTGCCGCCGAGGGCGAGGTCTTCCAGGTCCTGCACCTGTCCGAGCCGGAGCGGGACCGTCTGAAGCCGGGACGGCAGTGGTGAGCGCGGCTGTCCGCGGTGTGCGCGGCGACCTGGATCCACAGCTGCTCGGGGTCGTGGACGCACACGACCATCTCTTCTTCCGCAGCCCCCTGCTGAAGGGGCAGGAGCTCGACGACACCGGTCTCGCGCGGGAGGAACTGGCGGCCTTCGCGGCGGTCGGCGGCGGGACCGTCGTGCAGTGGACTCCGTACGGGCTCGGACGCCGGGCCGCGGAGCTCCCGGCGCTGTCGGCGGCCACCGGGGTGCACGTCGTCGCCGCTACGGGGCTGCACCAGTCGGCGCACTACGAGCCCGCCGCG
>NZ_WWIA01000482.1 GCF_009870065.1 Streptomyces sp. SID5785
GACCTTCTCCTTACCATGGAGACGCTCTACCGACTGAGCTATTGGGGCGAGCGATGAAGACATTACACGGTCGCGCGCCGATCGCCCAAATCCGTTTCGTGGGCCCGGCGCACGGGAACAGGATCCACCTCCGGGCGCCCCGTCCCCGACCGCCTCGTACGCCTCCCGAACCTCACCGGTACGACTTTTGCCGCGTTCCGCGAAGCGCGCGTGTGGCCGCCCTAGGCTCGACCCACTCTGTGTGATCTTGGTGCGCTTCCGC
Organism: Streptomyces sp. SID5785; assembly: GCF_009870065.1. Lineage (GTDB taxonomy): Bacteria > Actinomycetota > Actinomycetes > Streptomycetales > Streptomycetaceae > Streptomyces. The sequence goes on from NZ_WWIA01000482.1 coordinate 263, forward strand.
GCTTCCCGCGCGCCGGCCGGTCCGCGGCCGAGCCCCTCGACGAGCCCCTGGAGCGTGATGCCCGACAGCCCGCCGCAGCCGCCCTCGCCCGGCTCCCCCGACGCCGCGCCCGACGGTTCCGGGCTGCTCCTGTGCGGGGCCCGGCTCACCGACGGCAGGACCGTGGACGTGCGACTGGGCGGCGGGCGCATCGAGGCCGTCGGGACGGCCGGCAGCCTCGTCGCGCAGTCCGCGCGCGTGGACCTCTCCGGCTGCCTCCTGCTGCCCGCGCCCGTCGAGGCGCACGCCCACGGCGACACGGCGCTGACCGCCGACGGCGAGGGGCCCGTCTCCCACGACCCCGAGGAGGTGCAGCGCCGGGCCACGGAGTCGACCCTGCTGCAACTGGGGCACGGGGCGACGGCGTTGCGCACCCATGTGCGGATCGGCGACATGGAGGGCCTCGGCTCGATGGAGGCGGTGCTCCAGGCGCGGCGCTCGCTGGTGGGGCTCGCGGACCTGCGGGCGGTGGCGATGCCGCGGCTGCTCACCGGGCTCGCGGGCGCGAGCGGCCTCGCGATGCTGCGGGACGCGCTCAAGATGGGCGCGGCCGTGGTGGGCGGCCGCCCCGACCTCGACCCCGACCCGACCGGGTACGTGGAGGCCGCGCTCGAGGTCGCGGCCGAGCACGGCTGCCCGGTCGACCTGCACACCGACGGGGCCGACCCGGCGCGGCTCGAACGGCTCGCGGCGGCGGCCGGCGGGCTGCGCACCGGCGTCACGCTCGGCCCGCTCGGCGGCCTCTCC
>NZ_WWIA01000483.1 GCF_009870065.1 Streptomyces sp. SID5785
CCGGGCGGCGAAGCGGCTCGGCTCGCTGCTGCGGGACGTCGTGGAGACGGCGGGCGGCACCCGGCACGACGACCACGAGGCCAGCCGGCGGCCCGCCGACCCGGCCGCGTCGCTGCGCCGCCCGTCGCTGCTGCGGCTGCTGCCCGCGGTGGTCCGGGCGATCCGCCGCGAGGCGCGCCCCGGCTCGCCGGTCCTGCGGCACGCGACCCGGGTGACGGCGGTCGCCGTCGCCGGGTACCTCCTCGGCCACGTGCTGCCGTTCGGACACGGCTACTGGGCACCCATGTCCGCCGTCATGATCATGCGGCCCGACTTCTCGCAGACGTACTCGCGTGCGGTGGGGCGCTTCGCGGGCACCCTCATCGGGGTCGCCGTCGCCACGGGGGTCGTCCGGCTCGTCCACCCGGACACCTATCTGGCCGCGGGCCTCGCCGTGGGGTGCGCGTGCCTCATGTACCTGTTGATGCGCACGGGGCAGCTGGCGGCGCAGGCGTGCGTCGCCGGGTACGTGGTGTTCCTGCTGGGGATGGGCGGCGAGAGCTGGGACCAGACCGTCGTCGAGCGCGTCGTGCTCACGCTGGTCGGCGGCCTCCTCGCCATGATCGCGTACGCCGTCTACCCGGCCTGGGACACTCCGCGGCTGCGCACCCGGCTCGCCGACTGGCTCGTCGCGCTCGGCGAGTACGCCGCGGCCGTCGTCGGGCACTACGCCCACCCCGACGGAAAGGCCTGCCCGGACGTGCGCGAGGCGCTGCTGACGGCGCGGGACGCCCACATCGCGTGGGAGCAGGCCTTCGCCCGCGCCAAGACCGAGCCGGTGCGCAGCCGCGGGCTGACCCGGGCCGCCGCCGACGACGCGGGGGAGGCGCTGCACGACCTGGGCCGCGTCGCCATGCTGATGGAGGCCCATCTGCCGGAGCGCGGGGCGACCCCGGTGCCGGCCGCGGACGCGCTCGCCGCCG
>NZ_WWIA01000484.1 GCF_009870065.1 Streptomyces sp. SID5785
TCGGCTGCACCGCCGCCGTCCGCGACGTCTCCTTCGACGTGCGCCGCGGTGAGGTCTTCGTCGTCATGGGCCTGTCCGGCTCCGGCAAGTCCACCCTCGTGCGCTGCCTGACCCGGCTCATCGAACCCACCTCCGGCGGCCTGTCCATCGACGGCGAGGACGTCCTCGCCATGGACAAGCAGCGACTGCGCGCCCTGCGCCGGCACCGCGCCGCCATGGTCTTCCAGCACTTCGGCCTGCTCCCGCACCGCACCGTGCTCGACAACGTCGCCTACGGTCTGGAGATCCAGGGCGTCCCGCGCGCCGAACGCCGGGCCCGCGCCGCCGAGGTCGTCGCCAAGGTCGGTCTCGAAGGCCTGGAGTCCCGCCGCCCCGGCCAGCTCTCCGGCGGCCAGCAGCAGCGCGTCGGCCTCGCCCGCGCCCTGGCCGTCGACCCCGAAGTCCTCCTGTTCGACGAGCCGTTCAGCGCGCTGGACCCGCTCATCCGGCGCGACATGCAGGAGGAGGTCGTGCGCCTGCACCGTGAAGAGGGCCGCACGATGGTCTTCATCACGCACGACCTCACCGAGGCGCTGCGCCTCGGCGACCGCATCGCCCTCATGCGCGACGGGCGCATCGTGCAGCTCGGCACTCCCGAGGAGATCGTGGGCGCCCCCGCCGACGACTACGTCCGCGCCTTCGTCCGCGACGTCCCGCGCGAGCAGGTCATGACCGTGCGCCGCGCCATGCGCCCCGCGGACAGCGACGAGGCCGGCCGCGGTCCCGCGATCGCCCCCGAGGCCACCGTCTCCGAGGCCATCGAGGCCGTCGCCCGCTCCGGGTTCGCCGTGCGCGTCATGGACGAGGGCCGCTGCATCGGCGTCGTCGACCACGAACGCCTCATCGACGTGGTCGCGGGGACGTCCACGGAGGCCGGTTCCGGTTCCGAGGCCGAGGCCGGTTCCGGTTCGGTTTCCGGTTCCGGTACCGAGGCTGGTGCTGGTGCTGGTGCTGGTGCTGGTGC
>NZ_WWIA01000485.1 GCF_009870065.1 Streptomyces sp. SID5785
CGCGAAGGCCTTCACCGACGGACGCATCCAGACCATCTACGGCGGTACGACCGAGATCATGAAGGAGATCATCGGCCGCTCGCTGCTCGCCTGAACCCTCACCCCAGTTCCGAAAGGCACCTCCGTGACCACAGACGCGTACGTCTACGACGCGATCCGCACCCCGCGCGGCAAGGGCAAGCCCAACGGCTCGCTGCACGGCACCAAGCCGATCGACCTGGTCGTCGGGCTCATCCACGAGATCCGCGCCCGCTTCCCGGACCTGGACCCCGCCGCGATCGACGACATCGTGCTCGGCGTCGTCGGCCCCGTCGGCGACCAGGGCTCCGACATCGCCCGCGTCGCCGCCATCGCGGCCGGACTGCCCGACACGGTGGCCGGGGTACAGGAGAACCGCTTCTGCGCCTCGGGGCTCGAGGCCGTGAACCTGGCGGCCATGAAGGTCCGCTCCGGCTGGGAGGACCTCGTCCTCGCCGGCGGCGTCGAGTCCATGTCGCGCGTGCCCATGGCCTCCGACGGCGGTGCCTGGTTCGCCGACCCCATGACCAACTTCGAGACCGGGTTCGTGCCGCAGGGCATCGGCGCCGACCTCATCGCGACCATCGAGGGCTTCTCGCGGCGCGACGTCGACGAGTACGCGGCCCTCTCCCAGGAGCGGGCCGCCGCCGCCGTGAAGGACGGCCGCTTCGAGCGGTCCGTCGTCCCGGTCAGGGACCGCAGCGGCCTCACCGTGCTCGACCACGACGAGTTCCTGCGCCCCGGCACCACCGCCGACTCGCTGGCCAGGCTGAAGCCGTCGTTCAAGGACATCGGCGACCTCGGCGGCTTCGACGCGGTGGCCCTGCAGAAGTACCACTGGGTCGAGGAGATCGACCACGTCCACCACGCGGGCAACTCGTCCGGCATCGTGGACGGCGCCTCCCTCGTCGCCATCGGCTCGCGCGAGGTCGGTGAGCGGTACGGGCTGACGCCGCGGGCCCGGATCGTCTCCGCCGCGGTGTCCGGCTCGGAGCCCACCATCATGCTCACCGGGCCCGCGCCGGCGACGCGCAAGGCGCTCGCCAAGGCGGGGTTGACCATCGACGACATCGACCTCGTCGAGATCAACGAGGCGTTCGCCGCGGTGGTGCTCCGCTTCGTGAAGGACATGGGGCTCCCGCTGGACAAGGTCAACGTCAACGGCGGTGCGATCGCGCTCGGGCACCCGCTCGGGGCGACCGGGGCGATGATCCTGGGCACGCTCGTCGACGAGCTCGAGCGCAGGGACCTCCGGTACGGGCTGGCGACTCTGTGCGTCGGGGGCGGCATGGGCATCGCCACGATCGTGGAGCGGATCTAGCGCCGCAGTTCCGGCCGTCTCGTCGCCGGGTGCGGCCCGGTGGGGGCTGGTCGCGCAGTTCCCCGCG
>NZ_WWIA01000486.1 GCF_009870065.1 Streptomyces sp. SID5785
GAGCGGCACGCGCGCGGGCAGGTCCACCTCGACCGCGACGGCCGCGTGCCGCCCGTTCACCCGGGCGGCACCCTTCGCGAGGGCGCCCGGGCCGCCGCCCGCCGCCTCGGCCGCCGCCCGCTCCACGATGCGGCGCACCGCCCGGTCCGACACGACGGTCGTGCCGCGCGCGGCCGCCGTACTCATCGCCGGCCCCGTTCGTAGGCGTCCCGCAGGTCGCTCAGTCTGCCGCCCTGCTCGAACCAGCGGCCCACCGCCCAGCCCAGGCCGCCGAGCGCGGCCACGAGCAGGAACGCCCCGAAGCCGCCGAAGTACGCGGCGAACGCCAGCGCCATGCCCGCGACCGCCCCGAGGAACGCCCTGTCCCCTGTCACTGCTGTCCCCTCTCGACTCCGGACCGGTAGGCCACTCACTCGACGCGCGTGTCGCTGTCCGGCGCCTGGTCGTCCTCGGGCAGGTGCACGTCGTTGATCGTGACGTTGACCTCGACGACCTCCAGGCCCGTCACCCGCTCCACGGCGGAGACGACGTTCTCGCGCACCTCGCGGGCCAGGTCCGCGATCGGCACCCCGTACTCCACGACGAGGTCCAGGTCGATCGCCGTCTGCCGCTCGCCGACCTCGACCTTGACGCCGCGTCCGACGTTCGGGCGGCCGCCCGGCACCCGGTCGCGCACGGCGCCGATCGTGCGCGACAGACCGCCGCCCATGTCGTACACCCCGGGAATCTCCCGCGCGGCGATCCCGGCCACCTTCACCACGACGACATCGGCGATCGAGGTCCGGCCGCGGTCGGCGGCGGGCTGGTCGGCTCCGGTGGCGCCGCCGGACACGTCCGTGGTCTGCACCGTGCGGGCGCCCGGCGCGGTCGCGGCCTGCGGGACGGTCGGTGCCTTCTGCGTGCTCGTGCTCATGGCGCGTCCTTCTTCCTGTCGCGGGTAGTTGCTCTCACCCGGACAGACCCCGCCCGGGTGCGCTTGTGACGCACTCGTGCGAAGAACTTTCCGGTGCGTCACACAAGAGCTGGTGCCGTGTCCAACGCACAGGACCGGATGAGGCCCGACGAGAGGAGCCACTCAGTGCCGGGGTCGCGCAGACAGACCGCACCGCCCGAAGGCGGCGCGGACGACGACGCCCTGTTGGTCGTCCGCGCAGCGGAAGGGGACGAGGACGCGTTCGCGGTCCTCGTGCAGCGCCATGCTCCCGCGCTGATCAGGCTGGCCACCCGCCTGCTCGGCAACCGCGCCGAGGCCGAGGACGCCGTCCAGGACGCGCTCATCAGCGCCTGGCGCCGACTGCCCGAGTTCCAGCGGCAGGCGTCCTTCAGCACCTGGACGTACCGCATCGTCACCAACCGCTGTCTCAACGTGCTGCGCGCCCGCAGGCCCGTGGCACCGCTGGAGTCCGCGGGCGAGGTGCCCGCACCCGAGCACGCCGTGTCCCCGGCCCGCATCGCCGAGGGACGCGACGCGGTCCGCGAGCTGCGGGACGCGCTCGAGGACCTCTCGGCCGAACAGCGCGCCTGCTGGGTGCTGCGCGAACTCGACGGCCAGTCCTACGAATTCATCGCGGACGCGGTCGGCATCAGCCAGGAGGCTGTCCGGGCCCGTGTCTTCCGTGCACGACGCTGCCTGACTCAAGCACTGGGGGCCTGGCGATGACCGCTCACACCGATCCGCCCACCGCACGCTCCGGCGCCGCCGACGACGACGAGCGGCTGCCCTGCGGCCGGCTCCTGTCCCAGGTCTGGGAGGCCTGGGAGGACCGGGCCGACGACCCGCACCTGCGTACCTGCCCGCACTA
>NZ_WWIA01000487.1 GCF_009870065.1 Streptomyces sp. SID5785
CCGACGGTCGGCGACCACAACAAGTTCAACGGCTCGCTGAGCCGGGTCAAGGCGCTCGCCAACGGCTGATCCCACCCCGACGGGCCCCGGCCCGCCCCGCCCGACGACACGTCCGGCCGCGCCCCGCCGCGCGGCCGGATCGGTGTGTGCCCGGGGGTGCTCAGCCCGCGGCGACCAGGGTCGGTACGTAGCGGCTGTTGTGGCGGCAGCCCAGGTTGTCGTACGTGTTGACCTTGGTGACCGGGTCCGTCCTCACCAAGCGGTACTTGCAGGCCCCCTTGATGTGGCTGCCGGAGATGCCGCCGGGGAAGTCGATCTCCTTGTTCCACAGGTACGGCGAGGAGTAGTCGTTGAGGTGGGCCGTGGCGTTGACGTCGATGCCGCCCGGCGCCTCGATCTCGTAGACCCAGCCGGTCTTCGCGGCGCCGTAGGTGGCGAACTTCTCCGCGACCCACTTCTCACAACTCGTGCTGACGTGTGCGGTGTTCTGTCCGCCGCCCTTGACGATGTACTCGGCGAGCGGCGTCATCGCCCGGCCGCGCGGGGTGAAGCCGTCCTCGAAGAGCTGGTCGACGTTCTCGCGGGTGTCCCCGCGCCACAGCGTGTTCGTGTCCTCGCGCCACTGCCAGTTCTCCGTCACCGAGGCCTCGTGGACGGCCGGGGCGATCGTGGGGGACGTGGTGGTGCGCCACCAGTCGAAGGGGCGGAAGGTCCCGACCGGCCCGCACGGACCGGTGTCGGGGGCCTGCGCGGCCGGGGCGGCCGCCCGCGGTGCGGTGGCGTCGGCGGGAGCGGCCAGTGCCAGGGAACCCGCGGCGAGGGCGGTGGCGGCCAGGGCGCGCAGAACGCTCTTGAGCATGGTGAAGCCCCATCAGTTGATCAACAGGATGGGGCCTGTATAACGGCATCCGGGGCTCGGACCTGCGGGAACAGGCGCAGGGTCACCCGCGGGCGGCAATAGTCGTATGGTGCGCAGCAGGCCGCCGACGGCCGTACGCTGCCGCCATGACCGACACCGACACCCTCTCGCCCCGTGACGCGTTCGCGATGCTGCTGGCCGGCAACCGGCGGTTCGTCGCGGGCACTCCCGAGCACCCGAACCAGGACGCGGCGCGGCGCGCGCAGATCGCCCCGCTCCAGAACCCGTTCGCCGTGCTCTTCGGCTGCTCCGACTCCCGGCTCGCCGCCGAGATCATCTTCGACCGGGGGCTCGGCGACCTCTTCGTCGTCCGCACGGCCGGACACGTCCAGGGGCCGGAGGTCCTCGGCAGTGTCGAGTACGGGGTGAGCGTCCTCGGCACCCCGCTCGTCGTGGTCCTCGGCCACGACGCGTGCGGCGCCGTCGCGGCGACGCGCGCCGCGGTGGACGGCGGCACGACGGCGGGCGGCTA
>NZ_WWIA01000488.1 GCF_009870065.1 Streptomyces sp. SID5785
CAGCAGGGCGCCGGGGCGCGGTAGAGCCATCCAGCACCCCCCCAGCACCCCCCAGCACCCCCCCAGCACCCCCAGCGCCCTCGGTCGCGCGACTGGGTTCGTCGGGACAGAAGCCCGAACGTCGAGAAAAGGTGGGTTTGCCTTCCGAGCTCTACCGATATATCGTCGAGACATCGCGACCGATTGAAGATCGCGATAACGAACTCACCCACGATCGGTCACGGAAGGACTGATGACCATGCGTACGCAAGGACACGACCACGGACATGAACACTTCGGCCCCGGCCACCACGGGCGCGGCGGTTTCGAGCGCGGCGGCTTCGAGGGCCGGCGCGGGGCGTTCGGCCCCTTCGGCCCCGGCTTCGGCCCGGGACCCTGGGGCGGACGCGGAGGCCGCGGCGGCGGGC
>NZ_WWIA01000489.1 GCF_009870065.1 Streptomyces sp. SID5785
CTCGGCGAGGTCGTCGGGCAGGGCCGCGGCGGCGGCGCCCATCGGCGCGGCGGCGAGCGGGCCGCGCAGGAGGCCCGGGGCGCCGAGCAGGAGGGCGGTCTGTGCGGCGCGGCCGGGGCGGACGTCGACGAGGTTGAGGAAGTGTGCGCTCCCGGCGATGACGACGCCCGCGAGCAGCCGGTCGAGCGGCCGCTCCTTGAGCAGCGCCCCCGCGACGAGGCCCGCCGCCGAGATGCCGAACAACTTGACGGCCCCGGTGGTGAGTTCGCCCTCGCGCAGCGCGCCGAGGTGAGCGCGGAACCCGCGGCGCGGATCGTCCGCCCCGGCGAGGTCGTCGTAGCCGCCGCAGACGCCGCCCGCGAGGGTCGCGACGAGCGCCGCGGCCCGGGTGCCGGGCGGTCCGGCGAGAGCGCCCGCGGCGATCCCGGCGGTGGTGGCCGGCCCGGCGCACAGGTCGACCGGG
>NZ_WWIA01000490.1 GCF_009870065.1 Streptomyces sp. SID5785
GAGTTCCTCGGCCCATTCGCGCACGCCCGGGTAGGGGGCGTCGCGGCCGCCGCCGCGCGCGGTGAGCCCGCCGCGCGAGCCCTCGCCGCGCCCCTGCCCGTACAGCTCGTCGAGGGCGGTGGCCAACGGGGCGGTGCGCGGCGGCAGTTCGTCCGGACGGCGACCGAGGACGAGGCGCCAGCGCTCGGCCGGGGTGATGCTGCCGAACCCGCTCGGTGTGCCCGTGCCCGTGCCTGCGCTTGTGCTTGTTCCCGTGCCCGTGCCGGAGAGCGGTGCGGGCCCGTCCGTGGCCGGCTCCGCGCCGGGGGTGAGCGGCACGCCGAGCCCGAGGGCGGCGACGGCCTCGGCGGCGGCGAGGTCGGCGCGCGCGTGGACGGCCTGGGTCGCGGGGTCGACGGCGAGGTCGCCGACGGCTCCGCCGATCAGGGACTCGACGGTCTCGAGCAGGCGCTCCCGCGCGGCCGGTGACAGGGTGTCGAAACCGCCGCGCAGCGCGGGCAGCCGGTCCAGGAAGGCCCGGTCCGACAGCTCCGTGACCCGGTCGAGCAGCGGGCCCAGCGCGTCCGGCGCCGTCTCCAGCAGGGCGCCGGCCGCGGTGCACAGCCCCGTCAGCCGGGCGGTGAGGGCGGCGCGTGCGGCGGGGCCGGATGCGGCGTCGACCCAGGAGGCGACGCGGGCGCCGAGCTCCGGAGCGGGCGACTGTCCGAGGAGGACCCGTACGGCGGCGGCCGCCGCGGCCATCAGCGGGGTGCCGTCGGTGGCGAGGGCGGCGAGCGCGCCGGTGAGCCGCAGGGAGCCCAGCGCGTCGGCGCGGCGCGCCAGTTCGACCAGGGCCCGGGCGTCCTCGGGGTCGTCGGAGCCGGTGAGTCCCTCGACGGCGCGGACGGCGGCGGCGCTCAGCACGTCGGACGCGGCGGCGAGCCGCTGCGGAAGGTCACCGTCGGGGGCGAGCCCGGCGACGTGTCCGGCGGCGATCCGGTCGACGAGGACCAGCCCCGTGAGCAGTTCGGCGAGCGAACCGGCGGCCGGCAGCGCGTGCGTCAGCTCGGCCAGCGCCTCGTCGGCGAGCTCCGGCAGCCCGCATCCGGCGGCGGCCTGGAGCGCGGTGAGCGCCTGGGCGGCGGTCGGGCCGCCCTCGTCGCGGGCCGCGGCGGCGCGGGCGCGCAGAAGGCCCTGGGCCGCCTGGGCCGGGGTCACGCCGCGCACGCCCGCGGTCGTCAGGACGGCGGCGGTCGCCGGGGTCCAGGTGACGGTCCAGCGCGTGGTGAGCGCGTCGGCCCCGCCGGCGCCCGACACGCCCTGCTCCTCGCTGTACGGCACGCCGCACACGGTGAGGC
>NZ_WWIA01000050.1 GCF_009870065.1 Streptomyces sp. SID5785
CCGGCCGCCCTCGGCACGGGCGGCGCCCTCGCGGCGCTGGCCGCGATGGTCCTGGTACCGGTGCTCGCCCGGCCCGCCGGGGCGCGTGTGTGCCAGGGCAGCAGCGCGCTGTGCGAGCGCCGGTACGACGACGTGGCGTATCTGACCTCGCACAACGCGATGTCGACGACGGTGGACCGGTTCCTCGGCCCGCTCCAGGACCCGGACATCACCGCCCAGCTCGACGGCGGCGTACGGGCGCTCCAGCTCGACACCTACCGGTGGGAGCGGCCCGAGGAGATCACCGCGCGCCTGCGCGGCTCCGACTTCACCGCGGAACAGCAGGCGCTGATCCGCTCGGCGATCGACACCGTCAACCCGCCGCGGCCCGGCCTGTGGCTGTGCCACGCGGTCTGCCGGGCCGGGGCCGTGCCACTGGTCCCGACGCTGCGCACGCTCGGCGCCTGGATGCGGGCGCACCCCGACGAGGTCGTCACGCTCATCGTGCAGGACGCGATCAGCGGCGCCGACACCGCGACGGCCTTCGCCCGGGCGGGCCTCGACGATCTCGTGCACACGCCGGATCCCGATCCGGACCGGCCCTGGCCCACGCTCGGCGACATGATCGACAGCGGTCGGCGGCTGGTCGTGTTCGCCGAGGAGGCCGACGGGCCGGCGCCCTGGTACCGGAACTTCTACCGGTACGGGATGGAGACCCCGTTCGCCTTCCGCACCCCGGACGCGATGAACTGCCGTCCGCACCGCGGCGGGGACGACAGGCGGCTGTTCCTGCTCAACCACTTCATCACCGCGGACGGCGGCAGCCGGCTGGACGCGGGCACGGTGAACGCGCGGGCCTTCCTGCTCGACCGGGCCCGCCGCTGCGCGCGCGAACGCGGGCGGCCCGTGACCTTCGTGGCGGTCGACTACACGACGATCGGCGACGGGCGCGGCGCGGTGGACGAGCTGAACGCGGACCGCTGAGGCGGGCGGGCCACCGGGGCCCGCGGGGGTCACTCGAAGCGCTCGACGTCCCCCGCGCCGCGCCGCACGATCTCGGCCTCGCCGTCCGAGAAGTCGATGACCGTGGTCGGCTCGGTGCCGCAGTCCCCGGAGTCGAGGACCGCGTCCACGGAGTGGTCGAGCCGCTCCTTGATCTCCCAGCCCTGAGTGAGCGGCTCGTCCTCGCCGGGCAGCAGCAGGGTGCTGGAGAGCAGCGGCTCGCCGAGCTCCGCGAGCAGGGCCTGGGTGACGACGTGGTCGGGGATGCGCACGCCGACGGTCTTCTTCTTGGGGTGCTGGAGCTGGCGCGGCACCTCGCGGGTCGCGGGCAGGATGAAGGTGTACTTGCCCGGGGTGGCCGCCTTGACGGCCCGGAACACGTCGTTGTCGATGTGGACGAACCGGCCGAGCTGCGCGAAGTCCTGGCACACCAGCGTGAAGTGGTGCTTGTCGTCGAGGTGGCGGATCGTGCGGATCCGGTCGACGCCCTCGCGGTTGCCGAGGCGGCTGCCGAGGGCGTAGCAGGAGTCCGTCGGATAGGCGACGAGGGCTCCGTCGCGGATGCTGTCGGCGACGGCGGTGATCAGGCGCGCCTGCGGGTTCTCGGGGTGCACGTCGAAGTACCTGGCCATTCGCCGAGCCTACGGGATCGGGCGGTCCGGGGCTGCCGTGCCCGGCCGGGAATCGTGGTGCACGCGCGACAATCCCGGCGGGTCCCGGCGCGACAATCCCGACACCCGCCCACCCTGGTCTCCCGTGGGGGCCGTCCGACGGCCCATACTGGTCGGGCATCGTC
>NZ_WWIA01000491.1 GCF_009870065.1 Streptomyces sp. SID5785
GGTCTGGGGTTCGACCACGAGCCGGATCGTCTTCGCCCCCGAGAGCCCGACATGCACGGGCACCGCCGCGTCATGGCCCCGCACCACCGGCGACTGCCAGGCCCGCGCCCCGTCGACGTAGACGGAGAAGCGGACGGCGCCGAGGCCGAGAGTCAGGTCGTCCACGCCGACGAGCGCGTCGTACGCGGTGCAGGTGCGGTTGAGGTCGATGGTGACCGAGGAGCGGGAGTGCACCGAGACACCGTGGGCGTACTGCTGCCCGCCGATCGAGAGCCCCTGCCGCTGCCAGACCCAGCTGCTCTCGCCGAGCCGCATCTCGGGCTCGGTGCCGTCACCGATGCCGCCGTACGACAGCTGGTTCCACTGGTACACGGCCGGCGGGGCCGGAGGCGGCGGGGTCGGTGCCGGGGGAGGCGTCGGCTTCGGGGCCGGCTCGGACGGCGTGGGCGTCGGCTTCGGGGGCGGGGTCGGGGTGGGCGTCGGCTTCGGCGTCGGGGTGGGCTTCGGAGCCGGGGGCGGCGTCGGTGCGGGCGCGGGCGGCGCAGGCGGCTTCGCCGCGGGCTTCGGGGTCGGCTTCGGCTTCTGCGGCTCGATCGGCTGCGAGATCGGCGGCTTCTCCTGCCGAGCCTCCGGCTCGGGC
>NZ_WWIA01000492.1 GCF_009870065.1 Streptomyces sp. SID5785
GGAGTCCTGGCGGCTGTGGGCGTGGCCACGGAGCCTCCGTATTCGTAGGGCAGGAGCGGTGCGGGACAGGGCCCGGTGCCGTGCGGGCACGCACCCCGAAGCGGCCCGTCGCGCGGGGACGCGGACGGGTCGGGAGGCGGGTGCCGGGGCACGGAAGCGGGGCGGGCGTCATTGCCCGGGCGGGGACGAGGGCGCGTGAGAGCGCGGAGGCGGGCCTGTGCCGGTGGTTCCGTCAGACAGGGGAGGGGAGATCGGCCGCGGAGCGAGGGGTCGATCCTCGCGCCGGCGGCGGGCTGCTCTCACGGGCGGGCAGCATGCGTCGCATATTCTCGACGCACGAGTTCACTGCACACAGCCTCATTTCCTCGCAGCAGACGAACCAGGCCTGTGCGGGGCAGGGCTCGCACCGACATTAACATTGCAGACTGCAATAGTGAACATGGGCAGAGAGAAGCGTGACAGCGGTGGGCGACTCGACCACGACCAGGAGCGGCGGCGGCGAGCCGCAGAGCGTCGACGACGAGACGCGCGAGGTCACCGAGACGGTGATGGCCGCGTCCCGGCTCCTGGTCGCGATGTCGGCGCGCGCCCTGGCCACGGTCGACGACGCGCTGACCCTGCCGCAGCTGCGCACCCTCGTGGTGCTCGACCGGTGCGGCCCCGTCAAGCTCGCCGCGCTGGCGGCCACCCTCGGGGTGAACGCGTCGACGGCCCTGCGCATGGTGGACAAGCTGGAGGCGGGCGGCCTCGTCGACCGGAAGACGAACCCGGACAACCGCCGCGAGGTCGTCCTGCGCCTCACGGCCCCGGGCACGACCCTGGTGCACCGGGTCCTCGACCAGCGCCATCAGGAGGTCGCCACGCTCGTCGGCGCGCTGCCCGGCGCGGTCCGCACCGGGCTCGTCGACGGCCTGCGGGCGCTCATCGACCTCGCGGACGATCTCGCGGTGCGGCCGGCCGACACGGGGCGGGCGGCGCCGGAACTCGGGATCTGAGCGGCGCGGCCGCCGGCAGGGGGACGCCGGGCGGGCAACAGAAAAGAGGCCGTTCGAAAACGGCCTCTCACCTGCGACATTCGACGAGTCGAACAGTCGGGACGACAGGATTTGAACCTGCGACCCCTTGACCCCCAGTCAAGTGCGCTACCAAGCTGCGCCACGTCCCGGTGCTCGCTGACCTGGGCTTTCGCCCGGGCGAACGTGCACGGAAACCATACCGCACTCGGGGCCGTGGTCGCGCATCCCTTTCCGGCCCGCGCGGGCGCGGCGGGTCTTGGACGCGGGGCCGCACCGGCACGGGCTCACGGGCGCCGCGCTCCCCGGCGCTCGGTGCGCGTCGGCGGCGGTGATCCGCCCGTCACCGGGGGCGCGTCCGCCCGGACCAGCCCCCGGATCGCCGGGACCGCCAGCAACATCGACGCCACCAGGACCGTGACGACTCCCCCGGCGAGCAGGACGTGCCGGGTGCCGAAGAGCCCGGCCGCGGGTCCGGCGAGGGCCTGGCCGACCGGGGCCATGGCGAGGGACCCCGCGACGTCGTAGGCATGGATGCGGTTGAGGACCTCGCGGGGGACCTGGGTCTGGACGCTCGTCGCCCACATGACGCCCCAGAACGACTGGGCCGCACCGGCGACCGCGCAGCCGGCCATCATCCACGGCACCGTGAGGCCCGCGCCGACCGTCGCCGGGAAGAGCGCGAAGCCGAACAGGGCGACGGAGCCGGCCCGCAGCATCCGGCGCGGCCGCAGCCGCAGGGCGACGAGCCCGCCGACGACCGTGCCGGCGCCGAGCGCGGAGTTGATGAGCCCGTAGACGCGCGGGCCGTGCTCCTGGGTGACCTCGGTCGCGACCAGCGGGACCGCGGGCCCGGAGGCGCCGACCATGAGGACGCACCAGATCGCGATGACGCCCCACAGCCAGGTGCGCGAGCTGAACTCACGCCAGCCGACGACGAGTTGGCGCTTGAAGCTCTCGTGCGGCGCACCGCTGTCCGCGGGCGCGGGCGGCAGCCTGAGCAGGACGAGACAGAGGGCGCTCAGGGCGTACGTGGTCGCGTGCGCGGCGAAGACGAGGCCCGGGGAGGCGAACGCGACGAGCATGCCCGCGACGGCCGGTCCCGCGAGCTGGGCGCCGGACTCGGCGACGCGTATCGCGCCGTTGGCCGCCTGCACGTCGGTGGCCAGGCGTGGAACGGTGCTCGCGACGCCGGGCTGGAAGAGCGCGGACGCCGCGCCGTTGACCGCGCCGATGACGCAGATCTGCCACAGCACGACGTGCCCGGTGAAGAACATCACGGCGGCCAGGGACTGGGTCACCAGGCGCGTGACGTCGGCGCCGATCATCAGCAGACGCGTGCTGAAGCGGTCGGCGAAGACCCCGCCGAAGACCACGAGCCCCGCGAAGCAGCCGACGGACGCCGCCATCGCGAGGCCGACCGCGCCCGCCCCGTAGCCGTACTGGAGCAGACCGGCGGCGAGCGCCACGGGCAGCATCGTGTCGCCGAGCTTCGCGACGGCCCGGGCGGTGAAGAACAGCCCGAAGTCCCGGGACCAGATGCCGCGTCGGCGCCCCCGCTTCCGGCCCGGTGCGCCGTGCCCGGCCACCGCGCCCCCTGGCTCCCGCGCCCCGCCCCCGTGACGACCCGCCGCTCATACCTTCCGGCTCCTCCCCCGGTGCCGCGCCGCCGCACGGCCGCACCGCCCCGATCCCGCCCCTGCGGGCCGGATCATGCCACGCCGCCCGTGCGGGCCGCCGAGGATTTCAGTCCGCGACCGGGCGGCCCAACGCAGGGTGGGACTCGAGGAGTCGGGTGGGGGCCGCCTGGCGCCAGGAGTCGGCGAGGATGTCGCGCAGCTCGGCCGTGTCCTCCAGGGCACGGAGCCGGACGCGGACCCAGGCGAAGGCCGCCTCGTGGTCCGCGATCCAGAACTTCCCGGGCTCGGCGAGCACCAGCTCGTCCCGCTCCTCCTTGGGGCAGCGGACCGCGATCGAGGTCTCCTCCTCGGGCAGCGTCGCGAACATCTTCCCGGCCACCCGGAACGTGGGCATGCTCCAGGCGACCTTCTCGGTCGTGTCCGGCAGGGACAGCGCGATGGTGCGTACGTCTTCGGCGTCGGGCATGGAACGAACCGTAACCAAGAGCACTGACATCGGCCCGGCACGGCCCGCCACGGCGGACGCGGCACCGGCCCCTTCCCCTGCGCGGGCTCAGGGCAGGCGTTTGTCCAGCCAGGCCGTCAGGTCCGCCTGCACCTCGTCCCGGTTGGTCTCGTTGAGGATCTCGTGCCGGGCGCCCTCGTAGCCCCGCCAGGTCAGATCGGTGACGCCCACGTACCGCAGGTCCTCGAGGAGCTCGTGGACGAGGGTCATGCGCTGGTTGCAGGGGTCCTCGGTGCCGACGGCGATGTGGACGGGCAGGTCGGCGGGGATGCACGCCAGGTTCGCCGGGTCGTTGACGCGGCGCATGGCGCGGACCCAGTCGAGGGACAGTCCGGCGCAGAACGGGAACCCGCAGCGTTCGTCGGCGACGTAGCGGGCGACCTCGTCGGGGTCGCGGGAGAGCCACTCGAAGCCGGTGCTGTTCTCCTCGCGCGCGTAGGGGGTGTTGAACGACGAGAAGAGGTCGGGGACGTACGGGGACGGGGCGCCGCGGCCGTCGCGGGCGATCTCGGCCTCGAGCGCGGCGATCGAGCCCTCGGTGTCGGCGCCGGGCAGGGAGCGGAAGGTGCCGGAGAGGATGAGTCCGGCGAGGTCGTCGGCGTAGCGCTGCGCGTAGTCGCGGGCGAGGATCGAGCCGAGGCTGTGGCCGAGCAGGACGAAGGGGACGTCCGGGTGGAGCGCCCGGGCCTGGTCGCCGATCGCCTTGAGGTCCTCGACGATGGTGAGCCAGGCGTCGACGGTGCCCGGCTCGGCGTCGTCGGTGACGCCGTAGCCGCCGGTGGTCGCCGCGGTCGCGCCGTGGCCCCGGTGGTCGGAGGCGATGACGGCGTAGCCGTGGGCGGTCAGGTGGCGGGCGAAGCGGTCGTAGCGCAGTCCGTGCTCGGCGGCACCGTGGGCGATCTGCACGAACGCGCGGGGCCGGCTGCTGTCCGGCCGCCAGGTGTACACCGCGACGGCGGCTCCGTCACCGGCGCTGAGCACGCTCGTCGTGTACGTCGGTTCGGTGGCTGTCATGGGGCGGCTCCCGGATCGGTCGGACGGTCGGTTCGGCGGTTCCCCCGGCATCTTCCCCGGGCACCTCCCCCGCCGCCCGCGGGCTCATGCCTCCCGGTACGCCATCCGCCCGCTCCCGACCCATTGACCCCTCCCGCGGGGCGAACCTACGCTGAACGACGCACTCGGGAAAGCGCTTTCTAGCCGCGCGGGGCCCGCCCCGCCCGGCTCGTCCGCGCGCACTCCGGCGTTCCCGGCTGCACTCTCTCTGCACTCACCGCACGCCCACAGCATCACGCAGCCGACGGCACCGTCCGCGGCCGACAGCCAAGGGAGCGCCATGAGTACGTCGAGTACAGCCGCACCACCCCTGAGGCACCGGGGCAGACACCGGTTCCGGCTGACCCTGTTCGCCGCCCTGCTCGCGCTGATCGGCGCGAGCCTCGGGCTCGGCGGGACCCAGGCCAGGGCCGCCGACGCCGGTTTCCGGGTCCTGGTCTTCTCCAAGGTCACGAACTTCGCCCACGACTCGATCCCGGCCGGGATCGAGGCCGTGCGGAAGCTGGGCGCGGAGAACGGCTTCGAGGTCGAGGCGACCGACGACGCCGGCGCCTTCACCGACGAGAACCTCTCCCGCTTCCAGGCGATCGTCTTCAACAACACCAACTCCACCCCGGAGAAGGGCGACCTGCTCGACGCGGACCAGCGCGCCGCGCTGCAGAAGTACGTGCGCGGGGGCGGCGGCTGGGTCGGGCTGCACGCCGCGTCGGCCAGCGAGCGCGACTGGGACTGGTACGAGGGA
>NZ_WWIA01000493.1 GCF_009870065.1 Streptomyces sp. SID5785
ACGACGGTCTTCACCGGACCGTCCCCGCCGGCCGGCGCCCGGTCCAGGGCGAGCAGCCGCCCGGCCCGGTCCAGCCACACCCCGCCCGAACAGCGCCCCGCCACCTGCGCCACGAGCTCGGGGCCGAACTCCCCGCCCGCGACCCGCCACACGCCGGTCGCCGTGTCGCCGGGGGCGAGCGCGTACGCGCCGACGCCGTCCGGTGCGGGCGGCAGCAGGGCCAGCTCCGCGCACTCCACCGCGCCGAGCGGCAGCTCCCCGGTGCCGGGGCCGGTCGGGTAGAGGAGTGAGAAGAGGTGCCGGCCGTCGGTCCGCCGGTGGATCAGGACCCGGCCGTCGGCGAGCGGCAGCACCGAGGTGCCCGGTTCCTCCGGCTGGTTCACAGGCAGCGGCACCGCGTACGGCTCGGGGCCGTCCAGCGTCCAGCGCTCCGGGTACCAGGAAGGCGCCGCCGCGTCGCCCGGCCCGTGCGCGAGCCGCGCCGCGTACGACCCGCAGGCCGTGATCACGCATCCGGCGTGCGGCGGCTCCGGCCGGATCTCGGTCGTGGGCTCGATGGCCAAGGCCGTCATGATGCGGTCACCTCCGGTTTCTGTCCCCTCCGGTTGTCCGCAGCCGAAGCTAGTTTTCGTACGTACCTCCGTGGCACGTGCGGCCCGGCGCTTCACCCCAAAGGGTGGCGAACCCCCGAATCTCCTGAGAGCGGTGCGTCCGGTGTGCTCCCGGTGTGCCCGGGGGTGCGAAAAGGCCCCCGTGGGAGCCCTGCGGGGCGCATGTAAGGTTTGCCTTACCAAAACCTGTGGGCGTGCTGAGAGCGCGTACGTACGGCACGTACACACCGGCACCCCCGTGACAGCTGGAGTCACCCGAGATGCCCATACGCCACCACCGCACCCGGATCGCGGCCGCCGCCGTCACCGTGGCAGCCGCCCTGACCCTCACCGCCTGCGGTTCCGGCGACGACGGCGGCTCGGGCGGCAAGAACGACAACGGGGCGGGCTCCAAGGCCGTCGCCACCGGCGGCAAGGACTTCTCGAAGGCCGCGACGGAGACCGCGAAGATGGGCACGACGGCCGAGCCCGGCCAGTTCCCGCGCACCGTCACGCACGCGATGGGCCGGACCGAGCTGCCGAAGAAGCCGACCCGGGTCGTCGTCCTCGACGTCGGCGAGCTCGACAACGTCGCCTCCCTCGGCGTCCAGCCCGTCGGCTACGCCCCCACCGAGGGCGACGAGGCGATCCCGTCCTACCTGAAGAAGGAGGCGGGCCACCCCAAGAGCGTCGGCACGACCAACGCGCTCAACCTCGAGGCGATCGCCCACCTCAAGCCCGACCTCATCCTCGGCAGCGAACTGCGCGCCGCCAAGCTCTACCCGCAGCTCTCCAAGATCGCCCCCACCGTCTTCTCCATCCGCCCGGGCTTCCCGTGGAAGGAGAACTACCTCCTCAACGCGGCCGCCCTGGACCGGACCGCGCAGGCCGAGGCGAACCTCGCGGCGTACCGGAAGGACGTCGAGAAGCTCGGCGCCGACGTGAAGAAGTCCCACGGCGGCAAGGCCCCCACCGTGACGATGCTCCGCTACATGCCGGACCGCATCCGCCTCTACGCCAAGGCCTCCTTCATCGGCACGATCCTCGACGACGCCGGCATCCCGCGGCCCGCGAACCAGCGGATCGACGACCTCGCGACCGAGATCAGCACCGAGAAGATCGACTCCGCCGACGCCGACTGGATCTTCACCGGCGTCTACGGCGACGCCGACAAGACCCAGCGCGCGAGCGCCGAGAACAACCCGCTCTGGAAGAACCTCGGAGCCGTCAAGGCCGGGCACGCCAAGGACGTCCCGGACGAGACGTGGTACCTCGGCCTCGGCGTCACCGCCGCCCACGAGGTGCTCGGCGACCTCCGCGCCGACCTGGTGAAGTAGGGATCCGCCCGGGCTTGGAGCAGGGGCACGCGGCGCAGGTAACCTGTCTGCGTGCCCCGTCTGTCTGAAGTCACCGCCGCGCTCGACGCCCTCTGGCCCCCGGCCCTCGCCGAGGGATGGGACGCGGTCGGCACGGTCGCCGGTGACCCGGACGCCGAGGTCGGCCGCGTGCTGTTCGCCGTCGACCCCGTCCAGGAGATCGTCGACGAGGCGGTCGAGCTGAGTGCGGACCTCCTGGTCACCCACCACCCGCTCTACCTGCGCGGCACGACGACGGTCGCGGCCGACACCTTCAAGGGCCGCGTCGTGCACACCCTGATCCGCAACGGGATCGGGCTGCACGTCGCCCACACCAACGCCGACCGGGCCGACCCCGGCGTCTCCGACGCGCTCGCGGGCGCCCTCGACGTCCGCGTCGTACGGCCCCTCGTCCCGGACCCCACCGACCCGGCCGGCCGCCGCGGCCTCGGCCGGGTCTGCGAGCTGGAGCGCCCGGTGACCCTGCGCGAGCTCGCCGGCCGCGCCGCCGAGCGGCTCCCGGCCACCGCCCAGGGCATCCGCGTCGCCGGTGACCTCGACGCCACCGTCCGCACCCTCGCCGTCTCCGGCGGCTCCGGCGACAGCCTCTTCGCCGACGTCCGCGCGGCCGGTGTCGACGCCTTCCTCACCGCGGACCTGCGCCACCACCCGGCCAGCGAGGCCCGGGAGGCCGGGGCCGACACCGCCACGCCCCTCGCGCTGCTCGACGCGGCGCACTGGGCCACCGAGTGGCCCTGGTGCGAGCTGGCCGCCGCCCAGCTCGACGAGATCTCCGACCGTCACGGATGGGGCCTGCGGGTCCACGTCTCGGCGACGGTCACCGACCCCTGGACCGCCCACGCGGCGTCCGACCCCGCACCTCTTTCTACCTTTGGAGCCCCCAACTGAACGCCGCGCCCGCCGACCAGATCCGCCTTCTCGACGTCCAGGACCTGGACACGCGCCTGCAGCAGCTCGCGCACAAGAAGAAGTCGCTGCCCGAGCACGCCGAGATCGAGACGCTCACCAAGGACGTCACGCAGCTGCGGGACCTGCACGTCGCCGCGACGACCGAGGAGAGCGACTGCGCCCGCGAGCAGACCAAGGCCGAGCAGGACGTCGACCAGGTCCGCCAGCGTGCCGCCCGCGACCAGCAGCGCCTCGACTCCGGCGCCGTGACCTCGCCGAAGGACCTGGAGAACCTCCAGAAGGAGATCGCCTCGCTGGCCCGGCGCCAGGGTGACCTGGAGGACGTCGTCCTCGAGGTCATGGAGCGCCGCGAGTCCGCGCAGGAGCGCGTCGCCGAGCTGGGGGAGCGGCTCGCCTCCGTCCAGGCGAAGATCGACGACGCCACGTCGCGCCGTGACGAGGCCTCCGGGCAGCTCGACGCGGACTCCGCCTCGGTCGCCAAGGAGCGGGAGGTCGTCGCCGGTTCCGTCCCGGCCGACCTGCTGAAGCTGTACGACAAGCTCCGCGAGAAGGAGGGCGGCGTCGGCGCGGCCAAGCTGTTCCAGCGGCGCTGCGAGGGCTGCCGTCTCGAGCTCAACATCACGGAGCTCAACGAGGTGCGTGCCGCGGCGCCCGACGCCGTGGTCCGCTGCGAGAACTGCCGCCGGATCCTGGTGCGTACGTCCGAATCGGGGCTGTGATCCGCACCCGGTGACGGACCGCAGGGAGCCGCAGCAGCACGAACACGGTGGGCCCGACCTGTCCGCGCCCACCGTGTTCGTGCTGCTGCGGCACGGGGAGACCGCGCTGACGCCCGAGAAGCGGTTCTCGGGGTCGGGGCGTGGCGCCGACCCCGGGCTGTCGGCGCGGGGTCGCGAACAGGCGGACCGGGCCGCTCGGGCGCTGGAGGCGCGGACCCCGGCGATCGACGCGATCGTCACGTCGCCCCTGGCGCGCTGCCGCGCCACCGCCGACGCCGCCGCCACCCGCCTCGGCCTCCCGGTCTCCGTCGACGACGACCTGCGCGAGACGGACTTCGGCGCCTGGGAGGGGCTGACGTTCCGTGAGGCCGGGGAGCGGTATCCGGCGGACCTGGACGCATGGCTGGCGTCACCGTCCGCGTCCCCCACCGGTGGGGGCGAGTCCTTCGAGACGGTCACCGCACGCGTCGCGGCGGCCCGCGACCGCCTCACGGCGGCGCACCGGGGCCGCACCCTGCTCGTCGTCTCGCACGTGACGCCCGTCAAGACGCTGCTGCGCCTCGCGCTGGGCGCCCCGCCGCAGGCCCTCTACCGGTTCGAGCTGTCGGCCGCGGCGCTGTCCTCGATCGCGTACTACGCGGACGGCAACGCGACCGTCCGCGTCATGAACGACACGTCACACCTGCGGTAGGCGGGCCTCAGCCGGCGAGTGCGCTCGCCTCGCGGGCCAGTGCCTCGACGCGGCCCCAGTCCTTCGCGGCGACCGCGTCCGCGGGCAGCATCCAGCTGCCGCCCACGCAGCCGACGTTCTTCAGCGCCAGGTACGAGGGCGCCGACGCGGGCGAGATGCCGCCGGTCGGGCAGAAGCGGGCCTGCGGGAGCGGTCCCGCCAGCGACTTCAGATAGGCCGTGCCGCCCGCCGCCTCGGCCGGGAAGAACTTCATCTCCGTGACCCCGCGCTCCAGCAGCGCGACCACCTCGGAGGTCGTCGAGACGCCGGGCAGGAACGGCACGCCCGCACCCTGCATCGCGCTCAGCAGCGTGTCCGTCCAGCCGGGGCTGACGAGGAAACGGGCCCCGGCGGCCACCGAGTCGGCCACGTTCGCCGGTGTGATCACGGTGCCCGCGCCGACCACCGCGTCCGGCACGGCCTCGGCGACGGCCCGGATCGCGTCCAGCGCGGCGGGCGTGCGCAGCGTCACCTCGATCGCGGGCAGCCCGCCCGCGACGAGCGCCCGCGCGAGCGGCACCGCGTCGGCGGCGTCCTCCACGACGACGACGGGGACGACGGGGGCGAGGTCGAGGACGGACGACGAGGGCGCGGACGACGCGGTCACGGAGGAGGTCATGCGCCCATCCTGCCGCGATCGGAGCAACATGCGCAAAGCCCGTTGCGCATGCTGCAATCCGGTGGTCCGCGGTGTCAGTGGATCTCGTCCACCAGCACGTCCAGGCTCCACGCCCGCCCGGGCTTCGCGGGCCGCTCCACCTCGACCGCATGGCCGAGCTCCCGCAGCGCGTCCACCAGGTCGGCGGGCCCCGCCGGGGCGGACCCGGAGGTCAGGAGCGAGCGGACGATCCGCCCCTTGGTCGCCTTGTTGAAGTGGCTGACGACCTTGCGGGTCGGCGCGTGCAGCACCCGCACGGTCGCCGTGCGCTCCGCCAGGTCGCCCTTCGGCTTCCACGCGCTCGCGTACGCCGCCGACCGCAGATCGAGCACCAGGCCCTCGCCCGCGGCCTGCGGCAGCACCTCGGCCATCGGCGCCCGCCAGTGCGCGCCGAGCGCCCCGAGCCCGGGCAGCTTCACGCCCATCGAGCAGCGGTACGACGGAATCCGGTCCGTCACCCGCACCGCGCCCCACAGCCCGGAGAAGACCAGCAGCGAGCGCGCCGCCCGCCGCTTCGCCGCGGCGTCCAGCGAGGCCAGGTCCAGGGCGTCGTAGAGCACGCCCGTGTAGATCTCCCCGGCGGGCCGGGTGCCGGCGGTGCGCAGCTCCACGTTCTTCGCGATCTCGCCGCGCAGGCCCTCGCTCAGGCCCAGCACCTCGCGCGCCTTCTCCTCGTCGGCGGCGCACAGCTCGACCAGCTCGTCGAGCACCGCGGCCCGCGCCGTGGCGAGCCCCTGCAGACTCAGCCCCTCGGGCTTCAGCGGCGCCCCGCGTCCGGATGCGGCCTTACCCTCCGACGGCGGCAACAGCACAAGCACGGGGCACTCCTCGAACAGCGGTCGTTCAGCGGCGGTCCTACGACCGACCAGCGTACGGCCCCGGCCGGGTGGGACCCGCGCGCGTGCCCCACCCGCCGTGAGCGGCCCCCCGGCGCACGAAGAGGCGAACCCCGCGCCCCGGTCCTACGCTCGACCCATGCCCCGCCGCCATCTCCGTGTGACCGGCGCAGCGCAGGCGCCGCTCGGTGCCCTGCTGCGCGAGCTGCGAACGACGCTGGACGTGCCCGGGGAGTTCCCGGCCGAGGTCCTCGCCGAGGCCGAGCAGGCCGCCGCCGAACCGTCCGGGCTGCCCACCCGCGACGAGACCGCCGTCCCCTTCTTCACGATCGACCCGCCCACCTCGACCGACCTCGACCAGGCCATGCACCTGTCGCGGCGGCCCGGCGGCGGATTCCGGGTGCGCTACGCGATCGCGGACGTCGCCGCGTTCGTCCGGCCCGGCGGCGCCCTCGACGCCGAGGCCCACCGCCGCGTCACCACCCTCTACTTCCCCGACACGCGCGTGCCGCTGCACCCCACCGTGCTCAGCGAGGTCGCCGCCAGTCTGCTGCCCGACCAGGTCCGCCCCGCCGTCCTGTGGACCATCGATCTCGACGCGGACGGCCGCACCGAGACCACCGACGTCGTCCGCGCCCTCGTGCGCAGCCGCGCCAAGCTCGACTACGCGGGCGTGCAGCGGGCCGTCGACGACGGCAGCGCCGAGGAGCCCGTCGCCCTGCTCGCCGACATCGGCCGGCTGCGCGAGGCCCTGTAGGTCGAGCGCGGCGGCATCAGCCTCGACGTGCCCGAGCAGGAGATCGTCGCCGCCGACGGCACGTACGAGCTCGCCTACCGCGCCCCGCTGCCCGCCGACTCCTGGAACGCGCAGATCTCGCTCCTGGCCGGCATGGCGGGCGCCGACCTGATGCTCGCCGCCGGCACCGGCATCCTGCGCACACTGCCCGCCGCCCCCGACGGAGCCGTCGGCCGGCTGCGCCGCACCGCGAAGGCCCTGCACATCGACTGGCCGCACCACGTCGCCTACTCCGACCTGATCCGTTCCCTCGACCCGCACGTCCCGCACCACGCCGCGTTCCTCCAGGAGTGCACGACCCTGCTGCGCGGCGCCGGGTACACCGCGTTCGGCGACGGCGAGCTGCCCGAGCTGCGCACCCACGCCGCCGTCGCCGCGCCCTACGCGCACGTCACGGCCCCGCTGCGGCGCCTCGCCGACCGCTACGCCTGCGAACTGTGCCTCGCGGCGAGCGCCGGGCAGGCCCCGCCCGGCTGGGTCACCGAGGCGCTGCCCGGCCTGCCCAAGGAGATGGCCGAGGGCACCCGGCGCGGCAACACGGTGGAGCGCGAGAGCGTCGACCTCGTCGAGGCGGCGCTGCTCGAGCACCGCATCGGGGAGCTGTTCGACGCGTGCGTCGTGGACGTCAAGGAGCGCGAACCGGCCGTCGGCACCGTCCAGTTGACCGAACCCGCCGTCGTCGCCCGGATCGCGGGCGGCACCACCCCGCTGCCCCTCGGGGAGCGGCTGCGGGTCCGTCTCACGCAGGCTGATCCAGGCCGGGCGAAGGTGGAGTTCGCCCCTGCCTGAGCCCGTCCAGGGCCCGCACCAGACGGTCCGGGTCCTCGGCGTGCAGCCGCACCACCCCGACCTCCCGGGCGCGGCCGAGCAGGGTCAGGTGCCGGACGGGCTCGGTGAGTTCGACCGTGATGCTGGTCTGCGCGCCGACGTCCAGGTTCAGCTCCCCGTCGCACGGGGTGTGCGTGAAACGGTTCTCCCGCCGTACCGACGCGATCCGCTCCACGGGTATCCGCAGGTCCACGTGTGCGCCGCGGCGCACGTGCAGCGCCTGTGCCGTCACGACGTGCGGCCGGGTCACCGAGGCCGCGTGCAGTCCGAGCACCATCACCACGGTGTACACGTCCAGCACCATCGTCACGCGGTGCAGCGTCGGGTAGTCGCGCAGCAGCGCCCACATCCCGAACGTCTCGACGACGCAGACGAACGCGAACGCGTACATCATCACGGCCTGCCCCCGCGCGTACGCGAACGCGCGGGCGCCCGCGGGAACCCCGTGCCGGCGCCGGGTCACCCACAGCGCGAAGCTCGCGAGGATCCGCAGCTCGTGCCCCACCAGCCGCCGCGCCCGCTCCGGCAGCACCTCGCGCAGCGCGGCCCTTGTCACGGGGTACCCCTCTCCGTGGACGCCTCGGCGGCCAGCTGTACGGCGCGGCGGACGGCGGCCGCCTGCGCGGGGGAGAAGTCCCCCAGGAACGTGGTGAGCAGGGCGTCCTGCTCGGCGGAGCCGGGCACCGGCAGGTCGGGCGGCAGCCAGTCCAGCAGTGCGCGGGCGGCCGCCTCGACGGCCGCCTCGACGGCCGGGTCGTCCGGCGCCGCGTCGGCGAGCGCGTCGAGCAGGGCGTAGACCTCGCGGGCCGCGTCCGCCGCGCCGGGGGCGGCGAAGCCGGTGGTCAGGGCCGTCATGAGCGCGGCGTGGGCCTCGGGCGGCGCGGTCGCGTCGATCAGGGTCAGCATCTCGCGATCCTTCACCGCCATCGGCGAATCCATCCCGACCTCGCCCAGTCCGCGGAGAAACGCGGCAAGTTCGGCCGAAACGAGACTGTCGTCCCGCAGCGTGCCCTCCTCGGCGTCGGTGAGGAGGGCACGCAGCCGCTCCCGGCGCGCGTGGATCGCCGCTTCCTGGCGGGCCAGGTCGGTGTCCAGCTCGGTCAGCACCTCGACGAGGTCGCGTCCCGCGTCGTCCGCGAGCACGTCCCGCACCTCGGTCAGCCCGAGCCCCAGCTCGGTCAGCCGCCGGATGCGGGCCAGCTCGACGGCGTGCCGCAGCCCGTAGGCGCGGTACCCGTTGCCGAGCCGCTCGGGCTCCGGCAACAGTCCCAGGTGGTGGTAGTGCCGGACGGCCCGCGTGGTGACGCCGACGATCGCGGCCAGCTCTCCGATCCGCATGCCTCCAGTAGAAACGTTGACGTCGCGTGAGGGTCAAGCGGCGGGGTGGCCGTGGCCCCGCGGAAGGGGGCGGGAGCGAAGGGGCCTTGACGGCTAATGGTGTTAGCCGTACTGTCGTCCTCATGCCCGGCTAACGTCGTTAGCCGCGAGCGTGACGGCGGTGACGTCGCACCGCCCCACCCACCGGGAGGTCCCCATGAGCACGACCGCACCCGCACCGGCCACCGTCTCCGCGCCCGCCGCCCCCGGCTCCCGCGCCCTCGCACCGCTCGCCGCGGTGCGCCGGATCGCCTGGCTCCTGAACGCGTTCTTCTGGTCCGCCTTCGCGGTGATCGAGGGGGTCCAGCACGGCTGGGCCGCGGGGCTGTTCGCGCTCGCCTTCCTCATCGCCCCCGACCTGACGTTCCTCGTGGGGATCCGCGAAGCGCTCGGGATGGACCTGGAGAAGGGCCGGCTCCAGCCCCGGGCCGTGCCGTACTACAACACGGCGCACCGCGCCCTGATCCCGCTGGCGCTGATCGTCGCGTACGTCGTGCTGCCGCCGATGCAGTGGGCGCCGCTCTTCGCGGGCCTGTGCGCCTGGCTCGCCCACATCTCGTACGATCGCGCCCTCGGCCTCGGACTGCGGACCAAGGAGGGCTTCCAGCGTGCCTGAGACGACCAGGGAGCGGCGGCTGACCCCCCGCGCCACCGAGATCGCGGCGCAGGCCCGCGCGCTCCTCGAGGAGTCCGGCCCCGAGGCCCTCACGATGCGGGCCCTCGCCGACCGGCTCGGCATCAAGGCCCCGTCCCTCTACAAGCACTTCCCCGACAAGCAGGCGGTCGAGGCCGAACTCGTCGCGCAGATGCTCACCGAGTCGGCCGAGGCCTGCGAGGAGGCCGAGCGCACGGCCCCCGGCTCCCTGCCCGCCCTCGCCGGCGCCTACCGCGGCTGGGCCCTCGCCCACCCGCACCTCTACCGCCTCGCCACCGAGCGCCCGCTGCCCCGCCACGCCCTGCCCGAAGGCCTGGAGGACCGCGCGGCGGCGCCCCTGGTGCGGGCCTGCGGCGGCGACGCGGACCGGGCCCGGGCGGCCTGGGCGTTCACCCACGGCATGGTCGTCCTGGAGATCCACGGCCGCTTTCCGGACGGCGCCGATCTGAGCGCCGCCTGGCGCACCGGCACGGAGTCGCTCCTGCCGTAGCCGGGTCCCGCTGCGGGTAGGATGGCGCGCACGGCAGACGAGCCGGGCGGACGGCCGCGTGGGGTTCCACCAGGAACCTCCCGAGGAACGTCCGGGCTCCACAGGGCAAGGTGGTGGCTAACGGCCACCCGGGGTGACCCGCGGGACAGTGCCACAGAAAACAGACCGCCGGAGGCTTCGGCCCCCGGTAAGGGTGAAACGGTGGTGTAAGAGACCACCAGCGCCTGAGGTGACTCAGGCGGCTAGGTAAACCCCACCTGGAGCAAGGTCAAGAGGAGCCGCCTCTTCGGAGGCGACTCTGCGCGGACGACCGAGGGCTGCCCGCCCGATGTCCGCGGGTAGACCGCACGAGGCCGGTGGCAACGCCGGCCCTAGATGGATGGCCGTCACCCCGACGACCGCGAGGTCCCGGGGTACAGAACCCGGCGTACAGCCCGACTCGTCTGCCCCTTTCCGTTTTCCGTGCCCGCCGCCGGCGTGCCCGCGGCAGGCTTCCTCAGGTGTTTCCGGGGTCGGTCAGGCCCGGGATGTGGCGGCGGGACGCTGCCGCGAGGTGGTAGATCGCGGTGCGGGAGTCCTCGCGTGCCGGTTGCAGCTCGTCCTGGTCGGACGCCGAGGAGATGCGGTCGACCGCGCGCAGGGCGTCGCGGCCCGCCGCGTCCAGGGCCGGGGACGGGGTCAGCATCTCCGCGCGGAACATGGCCTCCAGGGCCGTCGCCCGCAGGCGCTGGGCCTCGCGGCGCACCTCGTGGAGCGTCTCGCCCTCGGCGAGGCGGCCCCGCTCGCGGGCGAACCAGTAGTCCATCTGTCCCCGGCGGTAGTTGGCCAGCGCGCCCGCGAACGTGCCGTACGCCTCGACCCGTTCCTGCCGCAGGCGCTCGCCACGCGTGAAGCGCTCGGTGTGCAGGGCGGTGCGGCGCTGGAAGAGGTGGGTCAGCAGTGATCCGAGCAAGGTGCCGAGGACCGCGATCAGGCTGGTGGCGACGACTTCCATGGAGGCTCCGTGGTGACTCGGCCAGGCGGCCGGAAGCCGGCTGCACGGGGCGGGGGTCT
Organism: Streptomyces sp. SID5785; assembly: GCF_009870065.1. Classification (GTDB taxonomy): domain Bacteria; phylum Actinomycetota; class Actinomycetes; order Streptomycetales; family Streptomycetaceae; genus Streptomyces. The sequence continues at coordinate 11,018 of NZ_WWIA01000493.1, forward strand.
GATGCTGTGGGCAGGTCCGTGGGCGGCGGGGGCCGGTTCAGTCGTCCCAGGCCGCGGGGGCGGGGCCGAACGCGCGGCGGCCCGCCCTGACGGCCAGGGCGGCGAGGGCCGCGTTGGCGCCGCCGCCGATCACCGCGCCGATCCCGAACGGTGCCACCCGGCCGAGCACGACGATGCCCTGCTTCGTCCCGTACTTCGTGATGAAGTTCCGCCCGAGGACCTTGTTGATCTGACGCAGCGTCTCGACCGGCACCTTGGCGACGACCTGGCGTCCCCAGTGCTGTCCCGTGCGTTCGGCGACCTTCGTGATCGTGGTGGAGCCGCTCCCGCCGAGCATGATCCCCATCACGAGCGTCCGGCGGCGCTCGAGTTCGTCCAGCGGGACCCCGTGGATCTCGGCGACCGACAGGGCGAACAGGGCGGTCAGTTCGAGGGACGACAGCGTCTCGCCGGCCGACAGGGCCAGGGCGACACCGGTCCCGACGCCGGGTGCGGCCGCGGTCCCTCCCACGGCGGCGCCCGTACCGGTCAGGGTGCCGACGTACATCCGCTCCAGCGTGCGCACGACCTGGGCGGGGGTCGCCTCCGGGTTCCGCTGCCGGGCCCGGGCGATGTTCTTGCGCACGAGGGGGCTCTGCGCGCCGATCGCCCGGTCCAGGAGGCCGAGGACGCGGTGTCCACGGTCGTCCGCCTCCGGAACCGGTCCGTCGAGGGCGTCTGCCGGCATGGGCTGGCCTCCTTGGCGCGTCGCTGCGGTCCCGGCGGATTCTTCCATCCGGGACGTCGCGCCCGGAGCCTTTTCGCGGCGTCCCCGTCCCGGAGTGCGGGGCCCAACTCGCCTGCGGGGAGCGGTTGTCGGCGGTTGTCGGGCGTGCCGCCCGGCGGTCGTGCGAGCGGGCGGCGGTGGATCCCGGGCAGGCTCAGCGGCGCACCGGCACCACCATCGGCGCCCCCGTCCCCGGATGCGGGAAGACCTCGACGGGGTGCTGGTAGACCTTCGTCAGGAGGTCCGCGGTGAAGACCTCGGCGGGTGGGCCCGTCGCCGTGAGGCGGCCGTCGTGGAGGATCGCGGCGCGGTCCGCGTGGGCCGCGGCCAGGCCCAGGTCGTGGAGGACGGCGACGACCGCGTCGCCCGCCGCGGCGCGCTCGCGGCAGACGCGCAGGACGAGTTCCTGGTGGCGCAGGTCGAGCGCGGCGGTGGGTTCGTCGAGGAGGAGGAGCTGGGCGGACTGGGCCAGGACGCGGGCCAGGGCGACGCGGGCCTGTTCGCCGCCGGACAGGGCGGAGAAGGGGCGGTCCGCGAAGGGGGTGGTGTCCGTCGCGGCGAGGGCGTTCGCGACCTCCTCCTCGTCCCGGGCCTCGGCCGGGGTGCCCGCCCACGGGGCCCGGCCCATCCGGACGACCTCGCCCGCGGGGAACGGGAACGCGAGCGTCGCGGACTGCGGCAGCAGGGCCCGGTGCAGGGCCAGTTCGGCCGGCGGCCAGGACGCCGCCGGGCGGCCCGCGATCAGCACGGTGCCGGAGGCCGGGGCCTCGTCCCCCGCGAGGGCCGACAACAGGGTGGACTTTCCCGCCCCGTTGGGGCCCACCAGGACCAGCACCTCGCCGGCCCGGACCGTGAGGTCGACGCCGGACAGGACCGGGCGCCCGCCGCGTTCGAGGCACAGGCCGCGGGCCTCGGCGACGGTCTCGCCCGGGGCGCTGCGGGCGGGCGGTGTCCGGCGGTGCGGGCGGCGGAGCAGGGCGGGGAGCGCGCGGGTCATGCCCAGCCTCCTTGCTTGCGGCGGGTGCGGCGCAGCAGCCAGAAGAAGAACGGGCTGCCGGTGAGGGCGGTGAGGACGCCGATGGGGAGTTCGGCGGGGGCGGCGAGGGTGCGGGCGGCGAGGTCGGCGCCGACCAGGACGACGGCGCCGCCGAGCGCGCTGCCGGGGACGAGGAAGCGGTGGCCGGGCCCGGCGAGCATCCGCAGCAGGTGCGGGACGACCAGGCCGACGAAGCCGATGACGCCGGAGACCGCGACGGCGGCCGCGGTGAGCAGGGCGATGACGAGGATGAGCGTGACGCGGAGCTTCTCGACGTCCACGCCCAGGTGGCGGGCGGGGCGTTCGCCGAGGGCGAGCAGGTCGAGCCGGCGGGAGAAGAACGGGGCGAGCAGCAGGCCGGCGGCCGCGCAGGGCAGGACGGCGAGGACCTTGGGCCAGGTGGCCTGGGCGAGCGAGCCGAGCTGCCAGAAGGTGATCTGGTTGACGGCGGCGGCGTCCGCGTAGGTGAGGAACAGGCCGATGAGGGCGCCCGCGAAGGCGTTCACGGCGATGCCGGTGAGGATGAGGGTGATGACCTCGGTGCGGCCGCCCGCCCGTGACATGACGTAGACGACGAGGACGGTGGCGAGGCCCGCGGCGAACGCGAAGACCGTGATCGTCCACGTGCCGAGGAAGTTCAGGCCGAGCGCGATGCAGGCGACGGCGCCGACGGCCGCGCCCGAGGAGACGCCGATGACGCCCGGTTCGGCGAGCGGGTTGCCGAACACGCCCTGCATGAGGGCGCCCGCGCAGCCCAGCGAGGCGCCGACGAGGAGCGCGAGGGCGACGCGCGGCAGCCGTACGTTCCACAGGACGGACTCGCCGACCCGGTCCAGGGCGTGGCCGCCGAGACCGGTCCGGTGCTGGACGGAGGCGAGGATGTCCCCGGGCGCGAGGTCGTAGGCGCCGAGCCCCGCGGACAGCAGCGCCAGCAGGAGCAGGGCCGCGGTCAGGAACACGGTCAGCAGCCAGGTGCGGCTGCGGGGGCGGCGCGTGCCGGGTGCGGGACCGGGCGGCGCGGTCCGCCGCGGGGGAGTGGCCGTCGCCGTCACGTCAGGCACCGCCCTTCGCGTACAGCTGGCTGACGACCGAGCGGAGCACCTGGTCCGTGCGCGGCCCGTAGTTGAGCAGGACGCCGTCCTCGACGGAGACGACGCGGCGGTCGACCCCGGCCGGGGTCTGTGCGACGCCGGGGATCTTCACGAGGCCGTCGACGCCGCCGACCGAGGCGAGGCCCTTCGTCATGACGAGGATCGCGTCGGGCGCGGCCTTGGCGAGGGCCTCGGTGGTGATGGCGGTGAAGTCCTTCTTCAGGCCCGACGCGGCGCCCGCGTCGACGCCGCCCGCCGCCTCGATCAGCGACGTGGCACCGGACCGCGCGCCGCCGAGCAGGTAGACGGAGGCCGACCCGCGTACATAGAGGAAGGCGACCCGGGGCCGGTCCCGATGGTCCGGCACGTCGTCCCGTACGGCGTCGATCCGCTGCTCGGAGCGTTCGGCCAACGTCCGTCCGGCGGCCGGGACCCCGAGGGTGCGCGCCACGGCGCCGATGCGGGTGGCGACGTCGTCGAGGCCGGTGGCGGGAGCGATCACGACGACGGGGATCCCGGCGTCGCGCAGCTGCTTCATCGCCTCGGCCGGGCCCGAGGTGCTCTCGGCGAGCACCAGGTCGGGGTGGAGGGACAGCACGCTCTCGGCGGACACGTCGTGGTTGCGGGTGACGACGGGGAGCTTCGCGGCCTGCGCGAACGTGGCCGTGATGTCGCGGGCCACGACCCGCTTCCCGAGGCCGAGCGTGAACACGATCTCGCTCAGGCTGCCGGAGAGCGGCACGATCCGGTCGGCCTTGCGGACGGTCACCTCGTGCCCGTCGGCCGACGCGACGGTCGCGGGCAGGTGCGGGGTGGGTGCCGGGGTGAGCGGGTCGACCCGGTCGGCGGTGGCCGCGGCCTTCGCCGAGGTCTTCCGCGCGCCGTCCTGTGCGGTGCCGCCGCTCCCGCAGGCGGTGGCGACGAGCGCGAGGAGCAGGGCCAGGGCCAGTGCCCGGAGCCGGCGCGCGCGGTCAAGTGCCGGGCGTGGCAGGCCCGTTCGTCGGGGGGAGCGCGCGGGGGCGGCTGGCGTCGGCACGCGGACACCGTCCTGTCGTGGTGGAAGGGGCTGTTGGCAGAAGCGAGCATAGTTTAGGTTAGCCTTACCTAAGTCGCCAGGGTCTGGTGACGGACACCGGAGGAACCGCCATGCCCCGACGCGCACGAGCACGTACGCCCCTACGCGTCCTCGCCCTCGCCCTGTTCACGACGCTGCTCGGCGCCCTGCTCCCCGTCGCGGGCGCGCAAGCCGCCGCACGCACCGTGCAGGGCGGCCGGCTCGACTGGGGCCTGAAATCCTCGTTCCAGAGCTACATCACCGGGCCCATAGCCCAGGGGAGTTACACCCTGACCGGGGGCGCGGCGACCGTCGGCACCGGCGGGTTCCGCTTCCACTCGGCCACCGGGACGTACGACGGGGCGAGCGGCGCCTTCACCGCGTCGTTCTCCGGCGGCGTCCACTTCGTCGGGCACCGGAAGTCCGACGGGACGTACGAGCTCGACATGACGGTCAGCCGCCCCACCGTCCGCGTCGCGGGCGGCACCGGCACGCTGTACGTCGATGTCGTCAGCCGGGCGAAGGGCACCGGGACGGTCACGTCGTCCCGTCAGGTGCCCTTCGCCACGCTGGCCGTCGGCGGCATCGACATGAAGGGCGACGGCGACGCGGTCACCCTGAACAACCTCCCCGCGACCCTCACCGCCCAGGGCGCGAAGTCCTTCGCCGGGTACTACACGGCCGGCACCGCGCTCGACCCCGTCAGCCTCTCCGCGGACGTCGCCCCGAAGCGGGCGGCGACCGGCACCCCCGGCACGACCGGGTCGAAGAAGCCGGGGAAGCCGGAGAAGGACGCGGACAAGGGCAAGGGCGACGGAACGATCCGGGACGGGGCCGTCGACTGGGGCGTGCGGCGCACGTTCCGGGAGTACGTCACCGGCGACATCGCCCGCGGCACGTGGAAGCTCTCCGACGGGGCCCGGGACGGCGGCGCGCTGTTCCGCTTCCCCGCCGGCACGGGCGCCTACGACCGCGCGAAGGGCACGCTGGACGCCCGGTTCACCGGCTCGGTCCGGTTCACCGGGAAACACGGGCTCGACCTGACCCTCGCGCACCCCACCGTCACCGTCGCCGACGGCACCGGCACACTGCGGGCCGACGTCACCCGGGCCGGGGCGCGCACCACGAAGAACACCGCGCTCGTGACGTTCACCGCGAAGGGGTCACTCGCCGCGCGGGACGGACTCGTCCGGATCGACGAGGCACCGGCGCGGCTCACCGCCGACGGGGCCGAGGCCTTCGGCGGGATGTACCGGGCCGGGGCCGCCATGGACCCCGTCTCGGTGGCGGTCGCGGTCGCCGCCGACGTCACGCTGCCGCCCCTGCCCGACCTCGGCAGCGACGTGTCCGCCACCCCCTCGGCGAAGCCCTCCGCGTCCGTCGCGGCCGGTGCCGCCCCCGTCAGCTCCGCCGGATCCGGGGGGAGTCCGGCCGGGCTCCGGTGGGGGCTCGGGGCCGGCGCGGTCGTGCTCGCCGGCGGGGCGGCCGCCCTGGTCGTCCGCTCTCGGAGGCGCTCCGGTGCCACGTCCGACAGCTGAGCGGACACCGCAGCCCACCCGGCTCGACCGGTGCCCCGCGCCGCCCGCACGGGGACGGTTCCCGCCCCGCTTCCCCCGTTCCTCTCATCGGATCTCTCATCGACTCAGGAGAATCACCATGTCACTCGTCAGACACCCGATAGCCCTCGCCGCCGCCACCGGTGTGGTCGTCGCCGCCGGGGCCGGCGTGCTGGCCCTGCCCGCGTCCGCCGCCGGGAAGCCCGCGGTGATCGAGCTGGAGAACGGGACGCTCGACTGGGGGATCAAGCAGTCGTTCCGCTCGTACGTCACCGGCATCGCCCTCGGCACGATCGAGGCGACCGACGGGGCCCGACAGGCCGCGGACAACGGCGTGTTCACGTTCTCCGACGGCACCGGCAGCTACGACACCGCCACCCACGGCACGGACACCGCCTTCCGCGGCGCCGTCCGCTTCGCCTCGAAGGCGCACGGGTTCGACATCTCGATCAGCGACGTCAAGGTCGTCACCGAGGGGACGTCCGGGCACATCGACGCCGACGTCACCCTGAACGGCACGACGCAGGACGACATCGCGTTCGCCACGCTCGACCTGTCCGCGGTCGAGCCCGGCCAGGGCGCGGGCGGTGCCATGACCTTCAAGGACATCCCGGCGACGCTCACCGCCGACGGCGCCGAGGCCTTCAACGGCATGTACGCGGAAGGCACCGCCCTCGACCCGGCGACCCTGAGCGTCACCCCGGCCGCCGGCTCGCCCGAGCCGGAGCCCTCGGCCACCGATCCGTCCGACCCCTCCGGCTCGCCCGAGCCGACGCCGAGCACCGAACCGACCCGGAAGCCGACCGAGCCCGCCGGGTCCACGGAGCCGACGCCGTCCACGAAGCCCTCCGACGCCGCGACCGACGCCGCGGCCGTCTCCGGCGACCTCGCCGACGGCACCCTGGACTGGGGCGTCAAGGAGTCCTTCCGTACGTACATCACCGGCCCGATCGCGGGCGGCAAGGTCGAACTGGGCGGCGGCGCCACGCAGAACGGCGCCGTCTACCGCTTCGGGGACGCGAGCGGCAGCTACGACGCCGACGCCAAGTCCCTCGACGCGAAGTTCGCCGGCTCGGTCCGCTTCCTCGGCCACAAGGAGGACGGCGCCTACGCCCTGGACCTGAAGTTCAGCGACCTGCACGTGACCGCGGCCCAGGGCGGCAGCGGCCGGCTCGTCGCCGACGTGTCCAGCAAGGACCGCGAGAGCGGCAAGGTCTCCACGTACGACGACCTGACCGTCGCCACGCTGAAGGCCGGCGCAGGGGACCTCGTGGCGAAGGACGACGTCGTCACGCTCGACGGCGCCGCCGCCACGCTCACCGCCGACGGGGCCAAGGCCTTCGGCGGCTTCTACCAGGCGGGCGCCGCCCTCGACCCGGTCACCGTCGCGGTCTCCCTCGACGAGAACGCCGAGCTGCCCGGCGGCACCTCCGCAGGGGGCGACGGCGGCACGTCCGGCGGCACGTCGGGCGGCGGGTCCACGACCGGCGGCACCGGCTCGACCACCGGCGGCACCGGCACCACCGCACTCGCCTCCACCGGCACCGACCTCCCGGCGGGTCCGCTCGCCGCGGCCGCCGCCCTGGTCGTCGTGGCCGGCGCGGGCACCGTGTACGGCGTGCGCAGGCGGCGTCCTCAGCAGGGCTGAGCCCACGCGGCCCGGGGCGTCCGTCAGATCAGCGGCGGGCGCCCCAGCCGCGTCATGCGCCACACCGTGCGCCAGCGCATCGGGCGCCGCTCACCGGCCGGGCTGCGCACGCCCTCCAGGAAGCCGCCCGCCCACGCGCGCAGCCCGCCCAGCGACCTGGTGCGGGCCAGCGTGAGCAGCGTCCAGGTCCCCAGGTAGACCGGGACCAGGGCGAGCGGGAGGCGGCGGCGGGCCAGCCAGACGCGGTTGCGGGCCGTCATCCGGTAGTAGACCGCGTGCCGGGCCGGGGAGGTCTTGGGGTGCTGGAGCAGCAGCGACGGCTCGTACAGGACCTTCCAGCCCGCGTCGAGCGCCCGCCACGCCAGGTCCGTCTCCTCGTGCGTGAAGAAGAAGTCGGCGGGCCAGTCGCCGGTCTCGGCGAGCATCTCCATCGAGAACGCGTGCCCGCCGCCGAGGAACGAGGTCACCAGACCGCGCCGCATCGGGTCCTTCGCGCGCAGCCGCGGCACGTGGCGGCGCTGCGTCTCGCCGTGCTCGTCGGCGATCCGGAAGCCGACGATGCCGAGCCGCGGGTCGGACGCGTACAGCTCCTGAACGGTGCCGAAGACGTCCGCGTCGACGAGGAGGCCGTCGTCGTCCAGCTCGACGGCCACGTCCACGTCGCCGAACGCGCGCAGCCGGGCCAGTGCCACGTTCCGGCCGCCGGGGCAGCCCAGGTTGTCGTCCAGCTCGACCGTCGTGACCTCGAACGGGCGGTCGTCGTAGGCGGGCAGCACCGTGCCGTTGCCGACGAGGACGACGCGGGTGGGCGCCACGCCCTGCTTGGCGACCGATTCGAGAAGGGCGTCCACGTCCGCCGGGCGGTTGCCCATGGTGACGATGGCCACGCCCAGGCGGGGCGGTTCGGTGGTGCGGCGCCTGTCAGTCATGGCGGCGATGGTAGCCGTTCACCTGGTGGCCGCCTTCTCACGCGTGCGGGCGCCAGCCCGTCTCCGCCGCCCACTGCTCCGCGACGACCACGACGAGGTCCACGACGGGGTCCTTCACGTCGGCGTACGTGCCCGTGTCCGGGACGACACCGGCCAGTGCGTGCTTGAAGCCCGCGTACGCGGGCACCGCCTGCGGCGTCGCGCGCAGCCAGTCGCGGAACAGCAGCGCCAGCCGCTCGTTCGGCGAACCCGCCCTGCGCACATGGAGGTTGACCCGCGCGGTCCCGGCCGTGCGCCGCTTCCAGTAGCGCTTGACCCAGTCCGCCGGGTCCTCGCCGTCCCGCCCGGCCGGCACGTGGTCGCGCCGCAGCGCGGGAAGGTGCGTGAAGCCGAGCGCGGCCAGCGGCCCGCCGAACGCCTCCGCCGCGGCGTCCAGGTCCCCGACACTCACCTGCACGTCGAGGATGTCCTTCGCGGCCATGCCGGGCACCGCGGTGGAGCCGATGTGGTCGACGTGCAGGGCGGCGGGGCCGAGCGCGGACCGCAGTGCGGCGCACAACGCGGGGCCGTCCGCAGCCCACGTGGGGTCGTACGGGACGACGACCGGACGCTCCGTCGCGGCGGCCGGCCCGCTCACACCGGAGCCAGGGGCCGGTGCGGTGCGGCGGGCAGCTCGACGCGGACCGGGTCGCCGGGGCGCACGACACCGCCTTCGCGGACCACGCTCATGATCCCCGCCCTGCGGACCACGGCACCGGTGTCCGGGTCGCGGCCCACGACCTGCCGCAGCAGACCGTCCTGGAACGCGTCGATCTGGAGGCACGGGTTGCGCAGCCCGGTGACCTCGACGACGGCGCCGTCCCCGCCGAGGTGCAGCAGGGTGCCCGCGGGCAGGGCGAGCAGGTCGACGCCGCGCGTCGTCACGTTCTCGCCGAGGTCTCCGGGGTGGACGGCGAAGCCCTCGCCCGCCACCTCGTCGAAGAGCTCCTCGTGCATCAGGTGGACCTGCCGCAGGTTCGGCTGCGAGGGGTCCCTGGCCACCCGGGAGCGGTGCTTGACCGTGACTCCCGCGTGCACGTCGCCCTCGACACCGAGCCCCGCGAGCAGCGTGATGCTGTCGCGGCGCGGCTTGGTGAACGAGTAGGCGCCGTTGCTGCCGACGGCCGTGACGACCCCGTGCATGCTGCCCCCTGCCCTGTGTCCGTGCGGTGTCCCCCCGGCACCCTAACCCCGCGCCGCCTGCGTCTCCCCGGGCCGCAGCAGGTCCCCGGCGATCCACCGGGCGACCTCCGCGGCGGGCCGGCCGGTCGTCGGCACGACCGTCGCGCGGCCCGACAGCCAGGCGTCGAAGGCGCGGGCGTAGGGCTCGACGTGGTCCAGGCGCCAGGCCCGGATCTCCTCGGTGTCGCCGAGGATCCGCGCGCGCAGCGTCGCCGGATCGGTGTGCAGCACGTAGTGGCGCACGGGAACACCGGCCGCGGCGAAACCTGCGGCGAGCTCGTCCCAGTACTGCTCGACGAGCACGGTCTGCGGGATCACGAGGGTGCCGCCGACGAAGGCGAGCACGTCCCGGGCGGTCGCGACGGTCAGGCTCCGCCAGGGCGTCCACTCCTGGAAGTCGTCGTGCGGCACGTCGTCCAGCACGTGGCGCAGCATGAACCCGACGTACTCGGAGTCGAAGATCCGGGCGCCGGGCAGCAGCGCCGTCAGTTCCCCGGCGGTCGTGGTCTTGCCCGCCCCGAACGTCCCGTTCAGCCAGACGATCACGGCCGCGCCCCCGGACCGTCGACCGTGCGGCCCGCCCGTTCGGCCAGGGCCGCGACGTGGGCGGAGAGCGCCGCACGGGGGTCGGGCGTGAGGGTGCCGAGGGCGACCAGGGCCGTCACGACCACGTCGCACAGCTCCGCCTCGACGTCCTGCCAGGTGTGGCTGACGCCCTTGCGCGGGTTCTGGCCGATCGCGCCGATCACCGCCTCGGCGACCTCGCCGGCCTCCTCCGAGATCTTCAGGATCCGCAGCAGCAGCGCCTCGCGCGGCGGCTGCCGGTTGCTGTCGTCCAGCCAGGTCCGCAGGGCGTCGATCGTGGCCCAGAGCCGGTCGTCGTCGCCCGTCGTGGCGCGGCCGCGCCGCGTGTCGCCGCCGCTCGTCGCTTCCCCGTCGCCCGTCACGGGGACGAGCGTACGGGCCGGGCGGGCGGCGCGGGGTCACTCCTCCTCGGCGGAGTCGCCCACCCGCCTGTTGCGCGAGCCGACCACGGCGAGGGCCGCCGCACCGGCGCCGGCCAGCGCCGCCGGCACCATCCAGTGCCGGTCGAGGACGTGCCCGAGCGCGTGGTCGAGGGAGTAGCGGCCCGCGCCGGTCACGGCGAGGCCCGCCGCGACGAAGCCGAGGAACGCCGGGTACTCGTAGCCGCCGCCCATCGCGAAGAACCCGTTCGGCGCGTGCACCGCGGCCGCGCCCGCCATGGTGCCCGCGGCGGCCGCGCC
>NZ_WWIA01000494.1 GCF_009870065.1 Streptomyces sp. SID5785
GGGTCCGCAGGATCTGCCGGGGGTGTACGCGGAGGCGCTCGCGGCCGGGGTGCCGGTGCTCGCGGTGGGCGGGTCGGCGGTGCCGCGGGCGGTCCGCGCCGAGGGCACCGGGACCGTGACCTCCTGGGCCGCGCCGCTGGGCTCCGCCCTGGACGTGGCCGAACGGCTCTTCCCCGGGCTCGGTGAGCACTGCCGGTCGGTGCACGCGGCGCAGTACGCGCCGGAGCCGTGGACGGCCCGCGCCGGACAGGTGTACGCCGCGGTGCTGCGCGGAGGCGGAGCGGCCTGTCGGCAGGCAGTCTGCCCATAAGGGCCGAATAAAAGTTGAGTGGGCCAGACTCAGGTCTGTTGACGGGGAGGGGTGGGGTGATGCACCCTTGAGCCAGTTCCACTCAAGTAGGTAGCTGGAGGAATCGAAATGGCACGTGCGGTCGGCATCGACCTGGGCACGACTAACTCCGTCGTCAGCGTTCTCGAAGGCGGCGAGCCCACCGTCATCACGAACGCGGAGGGCGCCAGGACCACGCCGTCCGTCGTCGCCTTCGCGAAGAACGGCGAGGTGCTGGTCGGCGAGGTCGCCAAGCGCCAGGCGGTCACGAACGTGGACCGTACGGTCCGCTCGGTCAAGCGCCACATGGGCACTGACTGGAAGATCAACCTGGACGGCAAGGACTTCAACCCGCAGCAGATGAGCGCCTTCATCCTGCAGAAGCTGAAGCGGGACGCGGAGGCCTACCTGGGCGAGAAGGTGACCGACGCGGTCATCACCGTCCCGGCGTACTTCAACGACTCGGAGCGCCAGGCGACGAAGGAGGCCGGCGAGATCGCGGGCCTGAACGTCCTGCGTATCGTCAACGAGCCGACGGCCGCCGCCCTGGCCTACGGCCTCGACAAGGACGACCAGACGATCCTCGTCTTCGACCTCGGTGGCGGCACCTTCGACGTGTCCCTCCTGGAGATCGGCGACGGCGTCGTCGAGGTGAAGGCCACCAACGGTGACAACCACCTCGGTGGTGACGACTGGGACCAGCGCGTCGTCGACTACCTGGTCAAGCAGTTCAACAACGGCCACGGCGTGGACCTCGCCAAGGACAAGATGGCGCTCCAGCGCCTGCGCGAGGCGGCCGAGAAGGCCAAGATCGAGCTGTCCTCCTCCACGGAGACCACGATCAACCTGCCCTACATCACGGCGTCCGCCGAGGGCCCGCTGCACCTGGACGAGAAGCTCACGCGCGCCCAGTTCCAGCAGCTCACGTCCGACCTCCTGGAGCGCTGCAAGACGCCGTTCCACAACGTCATCAAGGACGCGGGCATCCAGCTCTCCGAGATCGACCACGTCGTTCTCGTCGGTGGCTCGACCCGCATGCCCGCCGTCGCGGAGCTCGTCAAGGAGCTGACCGGCGGCCAGGACGCCAACAAGGGCGTGAACCCGGACGAGGTCGTCGCCATCGGCGCCGCCCTGCAGGCCGGTGTCCTCAAGGGCGAGGTCAAGGACGTCCTGCTCCTCGACGTGACCCCGCTGTCCCTCGGCATCGAGACCAAGGGAGGGATCATGACCAAGCTCATCGAGCGCAACACCACGATCCCGACCAAGCGTTCCGAGATCTTCACGACGGCCGAGGACAACCAGCCGTCCGTGCAGATCCAGGTGTACCAGGGCGAGCGCGAGATCGCGGCGTACAACAAGAAGCTCGGGATGTTCGAGCTGACCGGTCTGCCGCCGGCCCCGCGCGGCGTCCCGCAGATCGAGGTCGCCTTCGACATCGACGCCAACGGCATCATGCACGTGACCGCGAAGGACCTCGGCACGGGCAAGGAGCAGAAGATGACCGTCACCGGTGGCTCCTCGCTGCCGAAGGACGAGGTCAACCGGATGCGCGAAGAGGCCGAGAAGTACGCGGACGAGGACCACGCCCGCCGCGAGGCCGCCGAGTCGCGCAACCAGGGCGAGCAGCTCGTCTACCAGACGGAGAAGTTCCTCGCGGACAACGCGGACAAGGTCCCCGGTGAGGTCAAGACCGAGGTGGAGGAGGCCGTCGGCGAGCTGAAGGAGAAGCTCAAGGGCGACGACACCGCCGAGATCCGCACCGCCACCGAGAAGGTCGCCGCCGTCTCGCAGAAGCTGGGCCAGGCCATGTACGCCGACGCCCAGGGTGCGCAGGCCGCCGGCGGTCCCGAGGGCGACGCCCCGCAGGGTGACGCCAAGGCCGCCGCCGACGACGACGTCGTCGACGCCGAGATCGTCGACGAGGACCGCAAGGACGGTGCCGCGTGACGGAGGAGACCCCGGGCTTTGACGAGAACGAGAAGCCTGACGTCCCCTCCGGCGCCGACGACGCCGAGCCGAAGACCGCTCCCTCCGACAAGGAGGGGGCGGCCCCGGCCGGGGACTCAGCTTCCGCTTCGTCCGCAGGTGATGTGGCCCTGACGGCCCAGCTGGACCAGGTGCGCACCGCGCTGAGCGAGCGCACCGCCGACCTCCAGCGGCTCCAGGCCGAGTACCAGAACTACCGCCGCCGCGTGGAGCGGGACCGCGTCACGGTCAAGGAGATCGCCGTCGCGAACCTCCTGTCCGAGCTGCTTCCCGTCCTCGACGACGTCGGCCGCGCCCGTGAGCACGGCGAGCTGGTCGGCGGCTTCAAGTCCGTCGCCGAGTCGCTGGAGACGGTCGTCGCCAAGATGGGCCTGCAGCAGTTCGGCAAGGAGGGCGAGCCCTTCGACCCGACCGTGCACGAGGCCCTGATGCACAGCTACGCGCCGGACGTCACCGAGACGACCTGCGTGGCGATCCTGCAGCCGGGTTACCGGATCGGCGAGCGCACCATCCGCCCCGCGCGGGTGGCCGTGGCCGAGCCGCAGCCGGGCGCGCAGGCCAAGTCCGACGAGGCCTCCGAGAAGGACGCCGAGAAGGACGACGGTGGCCCGGACGAGGGCTGACGTACGCGTCATTGCGCAGAGCGAATCGAGTGAGGAGGGACGTCGGGGCCGATGAGCACCAAGGACTTCATCGAGAAGGACTACTACAAGGTCCTCGGCGTCCCGAAGGACGCCACCGACGCCGAGATCAAGAAGGCGTACCGCAAGCTGGCCCGGGAGAACCACCCCGACGCCAACAAGGGGAACGCCAAGGCGGAGGAGCGCTTCAAGGAGATCTCCGAGGCGAACGACGTCCTCGGTGACGCCAAGAAGCGCAAGGAGTACGACGAGGCGCGCGCGCTGTTCGGCAACGGCGGGTTCCGTGCGGGACCCGGCGGTGCCGGCGGCGGCACGTTCAACTTCGACCTGGGCGACCTCTTCGGAGGCGGCGCCCAGGGCGGGCAGAGCGGCCAGGGCGGATTCGGCGGCGGCATCGGCGATGTCTTCGGCGGTCTGTTCAACCGGGGCGGCGCGGGCACGGGCACCCGTACCCAGCCGCGCCGCGGCCAGGACATCGAGTCCGAGGTGACGCTCAGCTTCACCGAGGCGGTGGACGGGGCCACGGTCCCGCTCCGGATGTCCTCCCAGGCGCCCTGCAAGGCGTGCTCCGGCACCGGCGACAAGAACGGCACGCCGCGCGTGTGCCCGACCTGCGTCGGCACCGGCCAGGTCTCGCGGGGCGGCGGCGGTGGCTTCTCCCTCACCGACCCCTGCGTCGACTGCAAGGGCCGCGGCCTCATCGCCGAGACCCCCTGTGAGGTCTGCAAGGGCTCGGGCCGCGCCAAGTCCTCCCGCACCATGCAGGTGCGCATCCCCGCCGGGGTTTCCGACGGGCAGCGCATCCGCCTGCGCGGCAAGGGCGCACCCGGCGAGCGCGGCGGCCCGGCCGGCGACCTGTACGTCGTCGTCCACGTCGACGCGCACCCGGTCTTCGGCCGCAAGGGCGACAACCTGACGGTGACGGTCCCCGTGACCTTCACCGAGGCGGCGCTCGGCGGCGAGGTCAAGGTCCCGACCCTCGGCGGCCCCTCCGTCACCCTGAAGCTGCCCCCGGGCACGCCGAACGGGCGGACGATGCGGGCCCGCGGCAAGGGAGCCGTCCGCAAGGACGGCACACGCGGAGACCTGCTGGTCACGGTCGAGGTCGCGGTCCCGAGGGACCAGGACCTGACCGAGGAGGCCCGCTCGGCCCTCGAGTCGTACCGCAAGGCGACTGAGGACACCGACGTGCGGGCAGAACTGTTCCAGGCCGCGAAGGGAGCCTGAGCCAGATGGACGGCCGTCGACGAAGCAACCCGTACGAACTGACCGACGAGAGCCCGGTGTACGTGATCTCGGTGGCGGCCCAGCTGTCCGGCCTGCACCCGCAGACGCTGCGTCAGTACGACCGTCTCGGCCTGGTCTCCCCCGACCGCACGGCCGGCCGTGGCCGCCGCTACTCGGCCCGCGACATCGAACTGCTGCGCACCGTCCAGCAGTTGTCGCAGGACGAGGGCATCAACCTGGCGGGCATCAAGCGCATCATCGAACTGGAGAACCAGGTAGCGGCTCTCCAGTCCCGCGTCGCCGAACTCTCCTCGGCGGTCGAGGGCGCGGCCGCCGCCATGCAGCAGCGCGAAGCGGCGGTCCACGCCTCGTACCGCCGCGACCTGGTCCCGTACCAGGAGGTCCAGCACACCAGCGCCCTGGTGGTCTGGCGCCCGAAGCGGCCCAAGGACTGACCTGACGCACCGCGTCACACCGCGTGGCCCCTTGCCGGAACTGGCACAGGGGCCACGCGGCGTTTCAGCCCCAGACGGCCGACAGGTCCGCGCAACGGACGAGGATCGTGGCGTCTGTGAGCGCGATCTCGTGTGTGCACCCGCCGTCCCCGTCGGGGAGAACCTCGTCGAGGAGCACGGTGTCGACGGCCATCCAGTCGATGGAGTGCCCGTACTCGACAGAGAAGCTCTTCACGCCTGAGTAGCTGATGCGCAGACCTGCGTCGTGCTTCCACTGGTCGGGGGCGAACTCCAGGGTCAGGCCGCCACTCTTGTCGGTGGCGACCTGCATTCCGGAAAGGGCCAGATCCTTCACGCAGCGCGTGTTGCCCGCCCCCAGCGCGTAATGCGCTGGATCGGAGACGAACTCCCGTGCACCGGTGGGCAATTCATCCACAATCCGGGGCAGTTCCACGAGATAGCTCCGCGGATCCACGAGGAATCCGTGGTCCTCCCAGACGGCCGTGACGTACTTCATGGACGGCTCAGCTCCTGTCGTCCCCGGCGCACGGCCGATCCCGGTATGCGGATGCCGTCACAGGACAGACAGGAAGTCGCTCCAGGCCGCTCGGCTCAGCGACAGTCGTGGTCCCTCGCCGTCACCGTTCTTGGAGTCCCGTACGTGGGTCGTGCCGGGGGTGTGGGCGATCTCTACGCAGTCGGGTTCGCTGCCGCCGCTGCTGTAGCTGCTCTTGAACCAGGACAGTTCGGTCGGGTACCCGGCGGTCGTCTCGTGGCTCATAGTTCTCCCAGCACTTGCTCGATGAAGGCCAGAGACTCCCCTGGTGGGAGAGCCTGAGCTCGGATGATGCCACACCTGAGTTCGATGCTGCGGAGCTGTTTCGGGTCGGATACAGGGCGTCCGCCGTAGAGCCCGTGGCCGCGTCCGACGGCCGTCCCGTCCTTGAACTTCAGTACCTCCATGTCTCCGTCCATGCCCGCATGGTCCTCCCGGTCCGTCGGCATCACCTGGATCTCGACCGTCCGCAACTGGGCCAGTTCCAGCAGGTGGTGGAGCTGGCCGCGCAGGACCTGTCGGCCGCCGATCGGGCGGCGGAGCGTCACCTCCTCCTGGACGAAGCTGAGCGCAGGCGCCGGGTCTCGGTCGAAGACCGACTTGCGGGCGGTGCGGGCGGCCATGGCGCGGTCGATCTGGGCGGAGGACAGGGCGGGGCGGCGCATGGCGAACAGCGCCTGGGCGTACGCGGGGGTCTGGAGCAGGCCGTGCGGGCTGTGCGTCCAGTACGAGGTCAGTTCGACGGCCCTGGCCTCCATCGCTGCGATGTCCCGCACCTTCTTCGGGTAGCGGACCTCCGCCACCGCAGGCTTCATCGCCGCCAGCATGCCCCTGGCCCGCAGCACGTCGTCGGCCTTGTCCAGGAACTCGGGGCGGGGGATCCGGGTACCCGACTCGACCTTGTAGACGATGCCCTCGCCGTAGCCCAGGGCGGTGGCCAGTTCGGAGACCTTGAGGCCGGCGGCTTCGCGCAGGGCTCGTAGTTGCCGGCCGACCAGGGCGATCACCGCCGCGCCCTGTACGTCGCCGGGTTCGATCTCCCAGCCGTCACCGTCCGTCGTCGCTTCGGTCATCCGTGCGTACCTCCTGCCGGTCCGGTCCCCGCGGCTCCCCGCTGACGGTCCGTACCCGTGCGGCGGCCTGGACAGGCTGTACAGCCCTGGACAGAACGCGGACAGTGACCGTACGGGGACGGTGAGTCGGAGGTCAGCGTAGGCGGGTGCCGCCACGCTGGGTGACGTGAATCGAGAGAGTGCCGAACGTGCCGTTCCCGTCAGTCACTTCAGTGTCCAGCTGTCTCCCACGCCACGCGCCGCCCGCCTCGCGCGCCTCCTCGCGACGGAGCAGTTACGGGCGTGGGGGCTGGCCCACGTCATGGAGCCCGCCGCCCACCTCGTCGCCGAACTCGCGGCGAACGCCGTCACGCACGGCCGCGTCCCCGGCCGCGACTTCGCCCTCGGGATGTACGTGACCGGCGGCGCGCTGCGGATCGAGGTGACCGACACCAGGGCGGACCGCCTGCCGCGGGCCGGCGCGGGCCGGGGGCTCACCGTGGTCGCGGCGCTCGCCGAGAGGTGGGGCGTGGTGGAGGGGCCCGCCCCGCGGAAGACGGTGTGGTGCGAACTGGCGCTCTGACCCACGGGTTTCAGGTCATCCGGCTGGTTTCCCGGCGAACGGATACCTGCGACGCGAGCGCCGGCGCACCCCCTACGGGCAGGTCCGTACCCGTACGGTCTCCTGCAACCGGCCCGGCGCCCCACCGGCCGCGGCAGTCGTCACCGTCAGTCCTCGATGACCGGGCGGTTCGGGGAGAGGAAGGGGTCCAGGCGGGTCGTCACCTCGCCTCGCGCCATGACGCGTACCCGGAACGCGCCGGGACCCGGCGGGGCCGGAAGGTCGTCGGCGCGCTCGTACAGGAGGCCCCACGATCCGGGAAAGCGCGCGGCGACGAACGCGATCAGGGCGTCGAGCTCCTCCGCCTCGTCCCGTCTGCGGTTGACCAGGCCGTCCACCCGGAGGAACGACTCACCGCCGTGCGCGCGCAGCGCCGCCTCGCCCGTGGACCAGTCGATCGCCTCGACCCTGGCGCGCAGCTCGCCGAGGCCCTGCTCCAGGGTTCCGGCGTCGGCCTCCTCGGGTGACTCCGCGATGCCGAACCAGCCGTGAAATTCGTACATGGTCGAGACTCCTTCGGGCCACCGGGGGCCGATGCGGGCTGCTGTCGGACGTCGTCCGGGATCCGGGCACGGGCCCGCTCATACTGGGCCCATGACCGAGATCCGTACCCCCCGCCTCCTCCTGCGCCGCTGGGTGCCCGACGACGACCTGCCCGCGCTCGCCGAGATCCAGGCCGACCCGGCCGTGATGCGGCACATCGGTGACGGTGAGCCGCGCTCGCTCGACGGGAGCGCCGAGGACGTCGAGCGGTGGGAGGAGGAGTGGGACGACGAGGGGTTCGGGGTGTTCGCCGTCGAGCTGCTCGGCTCGGGGGAGCTCGCCGGGGCCGTCGGGCTGTACGTGGTGGAGGAGCCGGCGCCCGTCGCCGGGCACATCGGGATCCAGTGGCGGCTCGGGCGGCAGTACTGGGGGCAGGGGTACGCGTCGGAGGCCGCGCAGGCCTGTCTGGAGTTCGCGCTCCAGGACCGGGGCCTGGACCGGGTCGTCGCCGTCGCGGCGCCGGAGGACGCGTCGTCCGCGAAGGTCCTGCACAAGCTGGGGATGGCGCGGACGGGCGAGGCGGACGGGCTGCTGCTGCACGCGATCGACCTCACCGAGTACGAGGCCTGACCCGGCCGTGAGTACGAGGCCTGACCCGGCCGTCTCGTCCGTACGGGCCCCGCATTACCCGGCACGTAATCGACCCCCGGTCCGCGGCCCGGCACTGTGAAGTCACCGGAACCCGGGCGGCGCACTCCGACCGGGTTCCGGGTCCGCAACCGCAGCGACCCGCAGGAGGACGATCGCCATGACCGCTCAGAACCGCACCTTCCACGAGGCCGCCGTCGACCGCTACTTCGAGGCGTGGAACGCCCGCGACGCGGAGGGCCGCGCCAAGGCGGTCGCCGCCGCCTGGACCGAGGACGGCAGCTACACCGACCCGCTCGCGGACGTCGCGGGGCACGAGGGGGTCGCCGCGGTGATCGGGGCCGCGCACGAGCAGTTCCCCGGGTTCGTCTTCCGGCCGCTCGGCGCGGTCGACGGGCATCACGGGGTGGCCCGCTTCGGCTGGGAGCTGGTGTCGGAGGCGGACGGGTCCGCGCCGGTCGCCGGGTTCGACGTCGTCACGCTCGACGAGGACGGACGGATCCGGGCCGTGCACGGGTTCCTCGACCGGGTGCCGGCCGGGGCCTGACCGCTCGGGCTCCGACCGGCCGGAGTCCGAGCGACTGGAGTCCGAGCGGCTGGAGTCCGACCCCGATCTGCTCACCGATCCGTGTCCGGAATTCGCCCTTTCATTCTTCTTCAGCCTTCATATGAGGAAGTAACGGACCCGGTTTCGTTGCGGTGTGGCTTCACCTCTTGACGCTGGGTGGGCGGCCGAGTTGGCTTCGAGCCACCTCGGTCGCACCGTCGCGGCCACGTCAGGGAGGTATCCGCAATGAACACGCGCATACGATGCGCCACGACGACCGGCGTCGTATCCGTCCTGCTGGTCTCGCTCTCGGCCTGCGGTGGTCTGCTGCCCGGTGGGGACGGAAGCAGCAGCGAGCCCACGCACAAGGGAAACGATGTCAAGATCGGCCTGCTCCTGCCGGAGAAGGAGACGGCCCGCTACGAGAAGTACGACCACCCGGCGATCAAGGCCAAGGTGGCCGAACTCACCGACGGCCAGGGACAGCTGCTCTACGCCAACGCGGAGCAGGACGCGAAGGTCCAGAACGACCAGCTGCAGAAGATGATCGACGACAAGGTCGACACGCTCATCGTGGACCCGGTCGACGCCAAGCTGATCGCGCCGGGGGTGCAGAAGGCGAAGGACGCGGGGATCCACGTCATCGCGTACGACCGGCTCGCGCAGGGGCCGGTCGACGCCTATGTCGGCTTCGACAACGAGCTGGTCGGCCAGACCCAGGGCAAGGAACTCCTGGTCGGCCTCGGCGGCAAGACGGGCAAGAGCAGCAAGATCGTCATGATCAACGGCTCGCCGTCCGACCCGAACGCGGCCCAGTTCAAGGAGGCCGCCCGCGCCGAGCTGTCCGACTCGGTGACCGTGGCCAAGTCCTACGACACGGTCGGCTGGAAGGCGCAGAACGCCAAGTCGGAGATGAAGCAGGCGATCGCCTCGCTCGGCGCGGACAACATCGCGGGCGTCTACTCGGCCAACGACGGCATGGCCGCGGGCATCATCGAGGCGCTGCGCGAGGCCGGGGTGACGAAGATGCCGCCGATCACCGGCCAGGACGCGGAGCTCGCCGCGGTGCAGCGCATCCTCACCGGCGACCAGTACATGAGCGTGTACAAGCCGTACGCCAAGGAGGCCGCGACCGCCGCCGAGATGGCCGTCCGGGTCGCCCAGGGCCGCACCATCGAGTTCGAGGCCCTCGCGGCCGACCGCACGAACAGCCCGACGACCAAGCAGATCCGCACGGCGAGCGTGAGCGTCGTCGCGCTCAAGCGCGGCAACATCAAGAGCACCGTGATCAAGGACAAGTTCTTCAAGACGTCCGAGATCTGCACGGCGAAGTTCGCGGCGGCGTGTGCGGAGGCGGGGCTGACGTAGGGGTGGCCGCCGCGCCGGGGTGCCGGCCGGTCAGGGCTGCTGTTCGAGGATCCCCGACCGGCCGATGAGGTAGCCGAGCTGCGCGCGGCTGTCGCTGCCGAGGGTGGCGGCGAGCTTGGCGATGTGGACGCGGACCGTGCGGATGTTCATGCCGAGGCGTTCGGCGATGACGGCGTCCGTGTGGCCCTCCACCAGCAGGGTCGCGATGGTGCGCTGGCGGGTGGTGATGCCGTCGGAGGCGGGCTCCGCGCCCAGGTCCTCGGGGGAGGGGAACATGGGCGTGGCCAGCCGCCACAGCCGCTCGAAGGTCGTCGCCAGGTAGGTGATCAGGGCCGGGTGCCGGATCTCCAGGGCGACGGTGCGGTCCTGGTTGGCGGGGATGAAGGCGACGGCCCGGTCGAGCATGACGAGCCGCTCGGTGACCTCGTCGAGCGTGCGGACCTGGACGTCGCCGGTGAGTTGTTCGTAGTGGGCGAGGACCGGGGCGCTGTGCCGGGTCGGATGCTGGTAGAGCGTGCGCATGCGGCCGCCGCGGGCCAGCACGGGCTGCTCGACCCCGAGGGCGGAGCCCAGGAGCTCGGGCGGACGTCCGCCGGGCTGGACCGTGAGCACCTCGCGGGACGAGATCGCGGCGGCCTCCGCGATGGCGTCGTTGATGCGCTGGAAGCCGAGCAGCACCCTGATCATCGGGGAGTCGGGCACCGCGGCCCGCTGGGCGTCCAGGTCGATGAGCGGGGCGAAGGCGGCGGCGATGCGCTCGCCGCGGTCCCGCTGGCGGACGATGTCCTCCTCGACCGCTCTGAGCATCCGGGGGAGGGCGACGGCGGGGGCGACGGGGCGCAGCCAGCCGGGGTCGTCGGTGTCGTCGCGCAGCAGGCCGAAGACCTCGAGGCACGGCGCCGGTTCGGCCTCGCCGCGCACGATGCGGCCCTCGCGCAGGGCGCGGGAGTACAGGCGCAGTCCGTCGTCGCACAGCTCGGCCGCCCCGTGTCCGTGAGCCTGTGCCGTCACGAGTCGCTCTCTCCCTTCGCGGCCCCGGCGTCCTGGCCGAGGATTCCCGACTGGGCTATCAGAAAGCCCAGTTGGGCGCGACTTCCGCTGCCCAGTGCGGCGGCGATCTTGGCTATATGCGCTCGGCATGTGCGGACGTTCATCCCGAGGCGCCGGGCGATCGCCTCGTCGACGTGCCCCTCGACGAGGAGCCGGGCGATGGAGCGCTGGACGCCGGTGATGCCGTCGATCGGCGGCGAGTACGGTGCCGCGTCCTCCAGGATCGGTACGGCGCGCTGCCAGAGCTGCTCGAAGACCTTGGCCAGATAGCTGACCAGGCCGGGGTGGCGCAGCTCCAGGGCGACCTGGCGGCCGGTCTCGCGGTCGTCGGACGCGGGGATGAAGGCGACGGTCCTGTCGAAGATCATCAGGCGTTCGATGAGCTCCTCGAGGGTGCGGATCTCGACGTTGCCTTGCGTCATGACCTCCGCGTACACCAGAGTGCCCTGACTGTGGCGGGCCGTGTGCTGGTAGAGCGTGCGCATCGTGATGCCGCGGTCCAGGACGCCCTGGCCCAGTTTCATCGCCTCGGTGAGGGCGTACTCGCTGCGGCCGCCGCCCGGCTGGACGGTGAGGATCTCGCTGCGGCACTCGGCCGTGGCCACCTCGATCGCGGCGTTGATCCGGCTGAAACCCTCCAGGACCGTGATGGAGTGGGTGGCAGGCCGGCCCTGGGAACTGATGGCCATGAATGGCTCAAAAGTTTCGGCCAACTCTACGGCGAGTGCGCGCCGCTCCTGGATCTCGCGCTCGATCGGCTGGAGGCGACGGGTGAGGGCCGCGGTGGGGGGAACCGGGCGGAGCCAGTCGGCGTCGTCGGGATCCGGGTGCAGAAGTGCGGACTCGAGCAGGCAGGGAGCGCTCGCGGCCTCGGCGCGCGCGAGGCGTCCTGACTGCAGAGCGGAGCCGTAAAGGCGCTTGCCTTCCCCGCACAATTCGGTATCCGCATGAGGATGTGTCTGAATTATGTGTTCTTGAGTCATTCCTCCACCCCCCAGGGTCCTGAACGTGCAGGAACATGATGCATCTCCCCTGTGGTGTTTGCGTGACTGAATGAGCCATCGTCATGAGTGCCGGGGGAGAGAGCAGCCATTGGAAGTGAGGACGAGGCCCGCTATGCGCAAGAAGATGCTTCGGTCGATGCTTGCTTTTGCCTTCTCCGCCGGGATTGCCCTCGGTGCGGTCAGTACCCTCGACCTGCACTGGGGCCACGCGCCGGGCGCGGAGAGCACGACAAGCGATCAGGCCGTCGTTCCCCCGGACCTGCACTGGGGGCACGCCACCCCGGCGGACCTGCACTGGGGTGACGCGACCCCGCACGCCACTCCGGCGGACCTGCACTGGGGTGACGCGACCCCGCACGCCACTCCGGCGGACCTGCACTGGGGCACCTTCGCCCCGGCGACCCCGGCGGATCTGCACTGGGGCACCTTCGCCCCGGTGGACCTGTACTGGGGCCAGGTCGCCCCGGCCGGCGACGAGACGAGTGCACCGGCATGATCACGCCACCCGACGACAGATCCCTCCGCCGCGAGATGGCGATCGCCTACCGGTCCGGTTGGCACACGGTCGATCTCGTGACGGCCATCCCGAACCCGGGTGACTCGCTCATGGTCACCCTGTTCGGGGAGCCGATCATCGTGGCGCGGGATGACGACGACGACATCCGGGCCTACCGGTGTCTGCGTCGCCCGCGCGGCGCCCCCCAGCCCGTGCGGACCGTCGTCCGGTACGGAATGATCTTCGTCAATCTCGACCAGCGGGACCACCAGCTGGTCGGAGCGGCGGAGGACGGGGCCGAGCAGGCCCCGCACAGCACCACAGCCACCCCCCGCAGTGCCTGACGCGATTCCCCCGTCGTTGTAGATCGCGCAGGTGCTTCCCCCCGCAGCGGCGTCACCGTGGAACCTGAACCACGGTGGCGCCGCTGCAGCTTGTGCGGGTGCGGGTGCGGGTGCGGCCGAGATCAGTCGTCGAAGACCGCGTTGCCCGTCGCGCGGGTCACCTCGATCTCGATGACGATCCGCTCCGGATTGGGCCGGGGCGCGCGCGTGTACCGCTCGGCGTAGCGCCGCTCCGCGTCGGCGACGCGCTCGGGCTCGGTGCGGACGGTGGCCGTCCCCTCCAGCGTCGCCCAGCGCCGCCCGTCCACCTGGCAGACCGCGACCCGGGCCGTGGGCGCCCCCGCCAGGACGTGCGCGGCCTTGCGCGTGCCCCGGCCCGTGATCACCCGTGCGGTCCGGCTCGCGGCGTCGTACGTCACGCCGACCGGGACGACGTGCGGGGTGCCGTCCGCGCGCAGGGTCGTCAGGGTGCACAGGTGCCGTTCCCGCCAGAAGTCCAGGAAGGCCCGGTCCGGATCGGCCAGGTCGATGCGCTTCGCCATGCCCGGAACCTATCCCGGAGCCTCGCTCCGCGTTACCTTGAGCGGAATAGACTCAACTTTGTGTACGCTGAAGTCGTCAGAGTTGTGGGAGGCGGACCCGAGCGGGCCTGCGGACGGACGTGGAGGAGAACGAGTACGTGGACGCCGAGCTGACGAACCGGAGCCGTGACGCGATCAACGCGGCCACCAGCCGGGCCGTGTCCGGGGGGCACCCGGATCTGACCCCGGCGCATCTGCTCCTGGCCCTGCTCGAGGGCCAGGACAACGAGAACATCGTGGATCTGCTGGCGGCCGTCGAGGCCGACCAGGCACAGGTGCGGTCCGGCGCCGAGCGGGTGCTCGCGGCCCTGCCCAGCGTCGCCGGTTCCACCGTCGCGCCCCCGCAGCCCAGCCGCGAGCTGCTCGCGGTCATCGCCGACGCGGCGGACCGCGCCAAGGAGCTGGGGGACGCGTACCTGTCCACCGAGCATCTGCTGATCGGCATCGCCGCACAGGGCGGCGCCACCGGCGAGGTACTGACACAGAACGGGGCCGGGGCGAAGCCGCTGGCCGAGGCGTTCGCGAAGAGCAGGGGAGGACGCCGGGTGACCACACCCGACCCGGAGGGCTCGTACAAGGCACTCGAGAAGTTCGGCACCGACTTCACGGCCGCCGCACGCGAGGGCCGGCTCGACCCGGTCATCGGCCGCGACCAGGAGATCCGCCGCGTCGTGCAGGTGCTGTCGCGCCGCACGAAGAACAACCCGGTGCTCATCGGCGAGCCCGGCGTCGGCAAGACCGCCGTCGTCGAGGGCCTCGCCCAGCGCATCGTGAAGGGCGACGTCCCGGAGTCCCTCAAGAACAAGCGGCTGGTCTCGCTCGACCTCGGCGCGATGGTCGCGGGCGCCAAGTACCGCGGCGAGTTCGAGGAGCGCCTCAAGACCGTCCTCTCCGAGATCAAGGAGAGCGACGGGCAGGTCATCACGTTCATCGACGAGCTGCACACGGTCGTCGGCGCGGGCGCCGGCGGCGACTCCGCCATGGACGCGGGGAACATGCTGAAGCCCATGCTCGCCCGCGGCGAGCTGCGCATGGTCGGCGCCACGACCCTCGACGAGTACCGCGAGCGCATCGAGAAGGACCCCGCGCTGGAGCGCCGCTTCCAGCAGGTCCTGGTCGCCGAGCCGTCCGTCGAGGACTCCGTCGCGATCCTGCGCGGGCTCAAGGGGCGTTACGAGGCGCACCACAAGGTGCAGATCGCCGACAGCGCGCTCGTCGCCGCCGCCACGCTCTCCGACCGGTACATCACCTCCCGCTTCCTGCCCGACAAGGCCATCGACCTCGTCGACGAGGCCGCCTCCCGGCTCCGCATGGAGATCGACTCCTCGCCCGTCGAGATCGACGAGCTGCAGCGCTCCGTCGACCGGCTGCGCATGGAGGAGCTCGCGCTCAGCAAGGAGACCGACCCGGCGAGCCGGCAGCGGCTCGAGAAGCTGCGCCGCGACCTCGCCGACAAGGAGGAGGAGCTGCGCGGCCTCACCGCCCGCTGGGAGAAGGAGAAGCAGTCCCTCAACCGGGTGGGTGAGCTGAAGGAGAGGCTCGACGAACTGCGCGGCCAGGCCGAGCGCGCCCAGCGCGACGGCGACTTCGACACCGCCAGCAAGCTGCTCTACGGCGAGATCCCGACCCTGGAGCGCGACCTCGAGGAGGCCTCCGAGGCGGAGGAGGAGGTCTCCCGGGACACCATGGTCAAGGAGGAGGTCGGACCGGACGACATCGCGGACGTCGTCGGGTCCTGGACCGGCATCCCCGCCGGCCGCCTCCTGGAGGGCGAGACGCAGAAGCTGCTGCGCATGGAGGACGAGCTCGGCAAGCGGCTGATCGGGCAGAGCGAGGCCGTGCGCGCCGTCTCCGACGCGGTCCGGCGCACCCGCGCGGGCATCGCCGACCCGGACCGGCCCACCGGCTCCTTCCTCTTCCTCGGCCCGACCGGCGTCGGCAAGACCGAGCTGGCCAAGGCGCTCGCCGACTTCCTCTTCGACGACGAGCGGGCCATGGTCCGCATCGACATGTCGGAGTACGGCGAGAAGCACTCCGTGGCCCGGCTCGTCGGGGCGCCCCCCGGCTACGTCGGCTACGAGGAGGGCGGCCAGCTCACGGAGGCGGTGCGGCGCCGGCCGTACTCGGTGGTGCTCCTCGACGAGGTCGAGAAGGCGCACCCCGAGGTCTTCGACGTGCTGCTCCAGGTCCTCGACGACGGGCGGCTCACCGACGGCCAGGGCCGTACGGTCGACTTCCGGAACACGATCCTGATCCTCACGTCGAACCTGGGCAGCCAGTTCCTGAGCGGACAGGGCGCGGCCGGGACCACGGCGTCGGCGTCGGCCTCGGCGTCGGCCGAGGAGCGCAAGCGGCAGGTCCTGGAGGTCGTCCGGGCCTCCTTCAAGCCCGAGTTCCTGAACAGGCTGGACGACCTCGTCGTCTTCTCCGCGCTGGACAAGGACGAGCTGCGGCGCATCGCCGGCCTCCAGATCGACCGGCTCGCCCGGCGGCTCGCCGAGCGCCGGCTGACCCTCGAGGTCTCCGACGCGGCGCTGTCCTGGCTGGCGGACGAGGGCGACGACCCGGCGTACGGGGCGCGGCCGCTGCGGCGCCTCGTCCAGACGGCCATCGGGGACCGGCTGGCCCGGGAGATCCTCGCCGGGGAGGTCACGGACGGGGACACGGTGCGGGTGGACGCGTTCGGGGACGGGCTGATCGTGGGGCCGGCGACGGGGAAGTCGCTGTAGGGGAGGCCGCGGCAGGAGCCCGGCGGGGCTCCCCGCGTCCCTGACGTCCGGACCCGCCCCGCGGCGGGTCGCGCCGGGAGCGAACAGACCGGGGCACACGGGCGGCCGGGCTTGCCCCGAGGGGGCCCCTCTGAGAGAGGATGAGCCGTATCCGTACGAAGGGACCAGACACGTGAGCATCGACCCGTCCTCGATTCCGAATTTCGGGGCGCAGCCCGATCCCCAGGGGGCGGGACCGTCGGGCCCCGTCATCCCCGACCAGGACCTGGTCAAGCAGCTCCTGGAGCAGATGGAGCTCAAGTACGTCGTCGACGAGGAGGGAGACCTCGCGGCGCCGTGGGAGGAGTTCCGGACGTACTTCATGTTCCGCGGCGAGGGCGACCAGCAGGTCTTCTCGGTGCGGACGTTCTACGACCGCCCGCACAGCATCGACATCAAGCCGCAGCTCCTGGAGTCGATCGACGACTGGAACCGCCGCACGCTGTGGCCGAAGGTCTACAGCCACACCCACGACGACGGGCAGGTCCGCCTCATCGGCGAGGCCCAGATGCTGATCGGCACCGGTGTCTCCCTGGAGCACTTCGTGTCGTCGGTGGTCAGCTGGGTGCGCGCCGCGATCGAGTTCGACCGCTGGCTCGTGGAGCAGCTCGGCCTGGAGGCCGACGTCGACTCGGCCGGGGACGAGAAGCCCGGCGACGACACGGAGTGAGCCCGGCCCAGGTCCTGTCCTCGGAGTGCGGAGACAGGACCTACAGCGGGGTGTGTGCGTAGACGACGAGGTACGCCCCGTACGCCGTCGAGAACCCGGCCAGCGCGCCAAGGACCGTCAGGGCCTGCGCGGGCCGGGTTCTCCATGTCGTGGCCAGGGCGCACGCGAGCGGCAGCAGCAGCGGGAACGCGGGTACGAGGAAGCGCGGCTTGGACGCGAAGAAGCCCGCGCCGCCCAGCGTGACGAGCAGCAGGACCCCGCTGTACACGAGGAGCGGGAGCGGGGCGCGGCCCAGGAGCAGCAGCGCGTACAGCAGGACCGCGAGCGCGACGGTCAGCAGGGCCGTGGGCACGACGAACCGGTCACCGTGCAGCAGCAGCCCCCGCACGGTGCGCACCGCACCGGCCCCGAGGTCGAACGAGGAACCCCAGCGCCGCTGCACCGCGAAGTAGCCGCCGAGCGGGTCGCCGGTGCGCACCCCGACCCATCCGACGTACGCGCACCAGCCCGCCGGGGCGAGCAGTGCGCCCGTCCACAGCCTGTGGGTAACTCCGCCGCGCCGCCGGACCACCTCCGCCGCGGCGGCCGCGACGACGGCGGCGGCGACCGCGCAGCCGTTGGGCCGGGCCAGTCCGGCCAGGGCGGCGAGCGCACCCGCCCACAGCCAGTTCCGGTCGAGGACCGCGGCCAGGGACCAGGCGGCCAGCGCGCTGAGCAGCGGTTCGGTGTAGCCGAGCGAGAGCACGACGGCGTGCGGCAGCAGCCCCCACAGGACGACGAGCACGCCCGCCGTCACGGGGCCGTGCAACCGGGTGCCGATCCGGTGGATGCCGAGAGCTGCGGCGAGTGCGGCAGTCCAGGCGACGAGCAGTCCGCAGGCGCCCCCGGACAGGAACGGCAGCACGGTGTGCAGCGCCCTGATCAGCGCCGGGTAGAGCGGGAAGAAGGCCAGGTCGCTCTGGACGACGGGCCCGAAGTGGAGGGTGCGGGCGCCGTAGCCGTGCGCGGCGATCCCCAGGTACCACAGCGAGTCCCAGGTGCGCCCGAGCACGCCGAGCGGATGCTGCCCGGTCAGCCGGGCGGCGACCACGACGGCCGCGGCCCCCGTCAGCCGGGCCGCGGCGAACAGGCCGAGGGCGGTGAGCGCCGGGGCGGACCACCGGCCGGAGCGGCGCGGCCGGGGCACGGCGGACCGGCCGGTGGTCCGGCCGGTGGTCCGCCCCGCGGCCGGGGGCGCGAGCTGCTGCTGAGTCACACCACCGCACCCTGGACACCCCCGCCGCCGGGCGCCAGCCGGGCTGATCCGGCCGGACCCGCCGCGTCCCGGATCGGGTGGGCCGGGGCCCGGGCGCGGCGCGGCGGCGTGACAGGGCGGCGTCAGGCCTTGAGCCGGGTGACCGCCTCGCTCAGGACCTCGTCCTTCTTGCAGAAGGCGAAGCGGACGAAGGGCGCGCCCGCGGCGCGGTCGTCGTAGAAGACGGCGTTCGGGATCGCGACGACGCCGCAGCGCTCGGGCAGCGCACGGCAGAACGCGAAGCCGTCGTCGAAGCCGAGGGGCCGCACGTCCGTGGTGACGAAGTAGGTGCCCCGGGGCCGGAAGACGGTGAACCCGGCGTCGGCGAGCCCCGCCGAGAGGAGGTCCCGCTTGGCGGTCATCGAGGCGCGGAAGTCCGCGAAGTAGGAGTCCGGCAGGGCGAGCGCCTCGGCGATCGCGTACTGGAAGGGGCCCGCGGAGACGTAGGTGAGGAACTGCTTCGCCGAGCGGACGGCGGTGACCAGCTCCGGCGCCGAGGTCACCCAGCCGACCTTCCAGCCGGTGAAGGAGAACGTCTTGCCGCTCGACCCGATCGTCACGGTCCGCCCGCGCATCCCGGGCAGCGTGGCGAGCGGGACGTGCTCGGCGTCGTCGTAGGTCAGGTGCTCGTACACCTCGTCGGTGACGACGAGCAGGTCGCGCTCGACGGCGAGTTCGGCGACGGCGGTCAGCTCGGCGCGGGTGAGGACGGTGCCGGTCGGGTTGTGCGGGGTGTTGAGCAGGAGCAGCCGGGTGCGCGGGGTGATCGCGTCGCGCAGCTCGTCCAGGTCGAGGCGGAAGGCGCCCTCGTGCGGCCGCAGGGTGACGGGCACCCGGGTGCCGCCCGCGAGCGCGATGCTCGCCGCGTACGAGTCGTAGTACGGCTCCAGGGCGACGACCTCGTCGCCGGGCTCGACCAGGGCGAGCAGCGAGGCGGCGATCGCCTCGGTCGCGCCCGCGGTGACGAGCACCTCGGTGTCCGGGTCGAACTCCAGGCCGTAGCGGCGCTGCTGGTGGCCGGCGATCGCGGTGCGCAGCTCGGGGACGCCGGGGCCCGGCGGGTACTGGTTGCCCCGCCCGTCGCGCAGCGCCCGGACGGCGGCCTCGCGCACCTGCTCGGGGCCGTCGGTGTCGGGGAAGCCCTGCCCGAGGTTGATGGCCCCGGTCCGCACGGCCAGCGCGGACATCTCCGCGAAGATCGTGGTCCCGAACTCGGCGAGCCGGCGGTTCAGCAGAGGACGCGCGCTGGAGGTCATGGCGGCCATCCTGCGCCGAACCTCTGGAGTTCCTCAACTCTGCTTTGACCGGGTGCGGGTCCGGGAATCCCCCAGGCACGCCCGTTCGGGCGGCCCTCGGGGACCACCGGGTTCGCGAGGGGTTCGGGGGACAGGAAAGGGGGACCGGTGATGCAGGCATTCATCATCGTGGTCTTCATCGCGGTGCTCTTCGCCATCGCGATCGGTGCGGCCCGGGCGGGCGCCGCCGGCCGGCGGCGCGCGTCGTTGACGAAGAACAGCGGGGCCCGGGGCTCGCGCCGGAGCAACGCGAGCTGGTGGGCGGGGTCCGGCGGGGCGGCGAGCAGCGGATCCTCGTGCTCGTCGGGGTCGTCCGGCCACCACCACTCCTGCGGCGGCAGCTCTTCGTGCAGCAGCAGTTCGTCCTGCGGCGGCGGGTCCTCGTGCGGCGGCGGCTCGTCGTGCGGCGGCGGGGGCGGGTGCGGCGGCGGCAGCTGACGCCGTTCCGGATCGTGCGGCTCACCCGGGCACCACTGACACGGGGCAGTGGTGCCCGGGTGAGCCGCACCCATGTCGTGACCGGACACCTGTGCGGTCACGTACCCGCAGGTGGTGCGCCGGGCGCGAAAGGTTGCGCGGAAAGTTGAACAGGTGAGCTGTGCAGCGCCCGGGCGGATGGAAACCAACCGAAGTTGGGTAAAAACGCTGTGACGGCGACAGTGCTCATGATTCCCTTTTAATCGTCAACGCAGCCCTCGTACTACGTACTCATCGCGTTCGCGTGGGCACGAGCCGGTCCCTTTGACGAAGCCGGCCCCACCTCCTTTGCGTGCAAGCGGAGCCGACCCATGCTCACGACCCTGAACACCGCCTACACCGACACGAGTGCCGCCGACCTGGCCTGGACACTCGGACGCGAGCCCCTCCCCGCGCTCGCGACACTCGACCTCGAACTGGCCGGGGCGACCATGCAGTTGCGTCTCCTCGGCGCCTCCCACCAAGTGCTGCTGGAGGAGGAGAGCGGCAGCTGCTCGGAGACGGTCGCCTGTATGCCCGGCAGCAGCACTCCCCTCCCGCTCGGCGTGGCCAAGCGCGTGGGCGACTGGGAGTACGAGTTCGCCGCACGGGTGGAGAACCTGACGAAGGGACAGTTCGCGGGCCGCGCCCAGGAACTGCTCGCTCTCGTGGCCGACCATCCGAACGGACTGGCGGGTGTCTTCCCCGGCAGCCCGCACGCCTTCACGGCGATGCTCGCCCACCGCCACCAGGGCCAGGTGCACTGGCGCACCTGGCACGCCTACCCCCAGGACGGTCAACTCGTCGCCACCCGCAGCCGGGTGGGCGTACGGGTGCCGGTCGCCGCGGCGGTGTAGGTCACCGGCCCGGTGCGGGGTATGCGTCCCGGCGCCTGTTCCACACGTGTGGGTGACAGGGTGCGCTCGTACGGTGACGTAGCGTTCCAGGCGTGATCGAACCGCACGCGCCCGCCCCGCCCGGCGGCGCCGGGGCAGCCCGGCCGCCGGGCGCGCCGGACCGTGCCCGCGTCCCGCTGCCGGTCACCCCGGGCACGGGCCGGTTCCTCGTCCTCCTCGGCGTCTTCGTGTGCGCGGCCTGCGGCCTCGTCTACGAGCTCGAACTGGTGGCGCTGGCCTCGTACCTGATGGGCGACTCGGTCACCCAGGCCTCCGTCGTGCTGTCCGTCATGGTCTTCGCGATGGGCCTCGGCTCGCTCGCCGCCAAGCGGCTGCGGTACCGGGCGGCGGCCGGCTTCGGCATGGTCGAGGCCGTGCTCGCCCTGGTCGGCGGATGCAGCGCCATAGCGCTCTACGCGGTCTTCGCGTGGACCGGCGACTGGGGCGGGGCCTGGAGAGACGGGCCGCGCTTCCTGCTGGTCGGGTTCTCGCTGGCCATCGGCGTGCTCATCGGCGCCGAGGTCCCGCTCCTGATGGTGCTCATCCAGCGCATCCGCAGACAGGACCCGGGCGGGGCCGTCGCCGACCTGTTCGCCGCCGACTACGTGGGCGCGCTCGTCGGCGGGCTCGCCTTCCCGTTCCTCATGCTCCCGATGCTCGGCCAGCTCACCGGCGCCCTGCTCACCGGGGTGGTCAACGCGGTGGCGGGCGGCGCCCTCGTCCTCGGCCTGTTCCGGCGCGACCTCAGCGTGCGCAGCCGGCGGCTGCTCCTCGTCGCCAATCTGACGGTGCTCGGCGTGCTGGCCGGCGCCTGGCTCCAGGTCGACTCCTTCGAGCAGGCGGCGCGGGAGGCCCTGTTCGGGGCGCCCGTGCGGATCGCGCAGCGCAGCGGCGAGCAGGAGGTCGTCCTCACCGGCGAGGCGGACGGCGCCCCCGGGCTCTTCGTCGACGGCCGGCCGGCGGGCA
>NZ_WWIA01000051.1 GCF_009870065.1 Streptomyces sp. SID5785
CGTGGCCGGTCGCGCAGTTCCCCGCGCCCCTTGCGGGGCGCATCTGCGTCGGCGTTGGGTCGCAGCGGCCCCGGCGGGGCGATTCTCAGGCGTCGGCGACGAACGACCCGATGCCGTTCTCCGTGCGGATCAGTCCGCGCTCGCGCAGATCGGCAAGAGCCTTCCGGGCTGTCACCTGAGCCACGGAGAACTCGCCGCACAACGCGAGAATGCCGGGCAGCCGCGACCCCGCCGGGTACACACCGGCGTCGATGCGGCGCTCGATCTCGGTACTGATCTGCGTCCACTTCGCACGGGTCGGGTCCAGTTCCACGTGATCAATGGTGAGAGCTACAGCGACTTGCTGCTAGTGACAGCAAGCTGTAGCAAGGTGCAGTAACCTGGATGCCGACAGGAACGCAGACGCCCGGCGCGCAGGGATCGGTTTCCCGCCGGGCCTGAGTCGACGGACAAGGAGTCGACCCGATGTGCGACGTGATCGAGTGGTTGCTGCCGCCCTTGTTGCCCGGCCGCGAAGACGGAGGCGGAGTCGGGTGTGCCGGGGGTGTGAGGCATGGCTGAGCTTCGCCGTATGCCGCCCGGGGCTGATGGTCGGTCGAGCTACTGCCAGCCCGGTGGGGTGGTCGCCGCGGTCAGTGACGCGATCGAGAACGACCTGGTCGCATCCGCCGCCGTCGTCCTGGGGCTGGTGCGCGCCGCGCTCGACGGTCCTCGACCGACGGCTGACGAGGCGTGGTTCATGCTGCGCCGCCTGGCCGAGTGTCTGACCGACGCGCTGAACGTCGCCGAACTCCGCGGGGAACGGCTGGCCGAGCGGCCCTGAGCGGGGCGCGCCCGGCGCCGGGCCGAACGCCCCTGGAGGGGGCGGG
>NZ_WWIA01000495.1 GCF_009870065.1 Streptomyces sp. SID5785
CGGCCACCGTCAGGACGGGGCGGAAGTAGAGCTGAGCGGTCGTGCCGACCTGCTCGCGCGCCTGCTTCTGGTTCGTGCCCCGGGGGATGTTGACGATGATGTTGTCGTTGCCCTGAGTCTGGACCTCGGCCTCGGACACACCCATGCCGTTGACACGGCGGTTGATGATGTCCGCCGCGGTGTCCATGTTGGTCTTGTTGATCGCGTTGGGCTTGCCCGGCTCGTTCTTGGCCTGCAGCGTGATGCTGGTGCCGCCCGCGAGGTCGATGCCGAGGCGGGGCGTGAACGTACCGGAGATGAACATCCCACCGACGAGCGCGACCATGATGATCACGATCAGACTCAGGGCGCGGCCCGGCTTGCTCTGCGCCCCCGCCCCTCGGCTCTTTTTAGGTGTGGCCACCTTCTCGTACTCCCTCTCCATCCGTCCGGCATCGGGGATGCGTGCTCGGACGGCCACGAAATGGTCGAGATTCCGCGCGGGTCACGCACGAACCAGGACCGCGGGGCACCGCACGACGGCAGGCCCCACGGAGGTGGTCGTGACTACTTCGCGTCGGACTCGCCGTCGGTCTTCTTCGGCTCGGCGTCCTCGGCGGCGGCCTTCGGGGCCTCGGCGGCCTCGGCAGGCTTGTCGGCCTCGGCGGGCTCGTCCTTCTTGCCGAGGTCGATGCGCGAGTCGTCGGCGGCGGCGGTCTCGTCGGTCTCGGTGAGGGAGGACGCGTCGTCCGGCACGACGGCGTCGTCGGTCAGCGCGTCGTCGGCCTCGACGCCGTGCACGATGCGGTTGTACTCGTCATCGGTCAGGACCGCGCCGATGGCGTTCTTCGCGAACATCAGGTGGACGCCGGGGCCCGCGTCGAGGAGGACCGTGTCCTCGTTGACCTCCTTGACCGTGGCGTACATGCCCCCGATCGTGCGGACGCCGGATCCGGGCTGCATGTCATTGCGCATCTGGGCGGCCTGCGACTGCTTCTTCTTGGCAGACCGGGTCATCAGGAACATGGCCCCGATGAGCACAACGAACGGGAGGAGGGCTGCGAGACTCACGGGTGGGAACTTCCTTCAGGCGACCGCGCGGGGGGTGCGGCCTTGTCGGGTTGGGGGGTCGTCCGTCGTCCGGAACCAGCGAAACCAGAAGGACGACGTCGGCGGAGTCTAAGCGAGTCCGCCATCTGGGAACAACGCTCAGCATCGCACCGGGGTTCCTGCCCGGGCGACTACGCGCGCCGTCACGCCCCGAAGAGGTCCCCTTGTCCGCTTGCGCCCGGTCTTCCCTGCGGCGCGGTGAGACCCAGATGTGCCCAGGCCGCGGGGGTCGCGACGCGGCCGCGGGGCGTGCGCGCGAGCAGCCCCTCGCGCACGAGGAACGGCTCGGCGACCTCCTCGACCGTCTCGCGCTCCTCCCCCACCGCGACGGCGAGGGTCGACAGCCCGACCGGGCCGCCGCCGAACAGCTTGAGCAGGGCCTCGAGCACCGCCCGGTCCAGCCGGTCCAGGCCCCGGCCGTCCACCTCGTAGACGGCGAGCGCAGCGGCGGCGACGTCCCGGTCGATGTGGCCGTCCGCCTTGACCTGCGCGTAGTCGCGCACGCGGCGCAGCAGCCGGTTCGCGATACGGGGTGTGCCGCGGGAGCGGCCGGCGATCTCGGCGGCGCCCTGCGGATCGACCTCGACGTCCAGGAGGTGCGCGGAGCGGTGCACGACGCGCTTGAGCTCGGCCGGCTCGTAGAACTCCATGTGCGCGGTGAAACCGAAGCGGTCGCGCAGCGGGGGCGGCAGCAGGCCCGCGCGCGTGGTGGCGCCGACCAGGGTGAAGGGGGGCAGCTCGAGCGGGATGGCGGTGGCGCCGGGGCCCTTGCCGACGATGACGTCGACGCGGAAGTCCTCCATCGCCATGTACAGCATCTCCTCGGCGGGACGCGACATGCGGTGGATCTCGTCGAGGAAGAGAACCTCGCCCTCCTGGAGGGACGAGAGGATCGCGGCGAGGTCGCCGGCGTGCTGGATGGCGGGGCCCGAGGTGATGCGGATCGGGGCACCCATCTCCGCCGCGATGATCATGGAGAGGGTGGTCTTGCCGAGACCGGGGGCGCCGGAGAGCAGCACGTGGTCGGCGGTCGCGCCGCGCGCGCGGGCGGCCCGCAGCACGAGGTCGAGCTGCTCCCTGACCTTCTCCTGGCCGATGAACTCGCCCAGGTCCTTGGGGCGCAGCGCCGCCTCGACCGCCTGGTCCTCGTGGTCGGCGGACGCACCGACGAGCCGGTCGGCCTCGGGCTCGGCGGCGTCGGTCGTCTCGTCCCAGTTCATGTTCTGTGCCTCGCGTTACGGGATGGGGGGCGGGCGTGCTCAGCGCGTGCGGTTGAGGGTCTGCAGGGCCGCCTTGAGGAGCTGCCCCACCTGCGGGGTGCCACCGGCCGCCTCGGCCTGCGGGGCCACCGCCGCGACCGCCTCGTCGGCCTCTCTGGTCGCGTAGCCGAGGCCGATGAGTGCGGCGTGCAGCTGCTCGCGCCAGCCCGCGGCGACCGCGGTGCCGATCGCCGGACCGCCGGTGCCGAGGGGCTCGCCGAGACGGTCCTTCAGCTCCAGGAGGAGCTTCTGGGCGCCCTTCTTGCCGATGCCGGGGACGGCCGTGAGCGCCTTCTCGTCGCCGGTGGAGACCGCACGGCGCAGGTCGTCGGGGCGGTGCACGGCGAGCATCGCCTGGGCGAGGCGCGGGCCGACGCCGCTGGCCGTCTGGAGCAGCTCGAAGGTCTGCCGCTCGTCGTCGTCCGCGAAGCCGTACAGGGTGAGCGAGTCCTCCCGGACGACGAGGGAGGTGGCGAGCTTGGTCTGCTGTCCGACGCGCAGCGTCGACAGGGTGTCGGGCGTGCACTGGACGGCCATGCCGATCCCGCCCACCTCGACCACCGCGGCGTCGGGGGCGAGTGCGGCGACGGGGCCGCTCACGAAGGCGATCATGCGGTACGGCCTTTCGATACGGGCGCTGAGGTGCCGTGCTGGGCGGAGTGCAGGGCCACGGCCTGCTGCAGTCTGTTCTGCGCGGGGGCGCGCCAGATGTGGCAGATGGCGAGGGCCAGGGCGTCGGCGGCGTCGGCCGGCTTCGGCGGGGCGTCGAGCCGCAGGAGCCGGGTGACCATGGCGCCGACCTGTGCCTTGTCGGCGCGGCCGCTGCCGGTGACGGCGGCCTTGACCTCGCTCGGCGTGTGCAGGGCGACGGGGATGCCGCGGCGGGCGGCGCAGAGCATGGCGACGGCGCTGGCCTGCGCGGTGCCCATCACCGTGCGCACGTTGTGCTGGCTGAACACGCGCTCCACGGCGACGCACTCGGGCCGGTAGTCGTCGAGCCACTGCTCGATGCCCTGCTCGACGGCGACGAGGCGTAGGCCGAGCTCGGCGTCGGCCGGGGTGCGCACGACGCCGACGCCCCGCATGGTCAGGGGCCGGCCCGCGACCCCCTCGACCACGCCGACACCGCACCGGGTCAGCCCCGGGTCCACACCCAGTACGCGCACGTCGCGCCCCCGTTCTCGACTCTCGCTCGTCTGTTTGCGCAGGCTATCGGGTGCCACTGACAAAGCGGCGGGCCGACGGGGTGTGTCCCGTCGGCCCGCCGCTCGTGTCCTGTCACGCCGCCGGCTCAGGCGTCGACCTTCTCCATGACCTCGTCGGAGACGTCGAAGTTCGCGAAGACGTTCTGCACGTCGTCGCTGTCCTCGAGGGCGTCGATCAGCTTGAAGATCTTGCGGGCGCCCTCTTCGTCGAGCTCGACCTGCATGGTCGGGACGAAGTTGGCGTCGGCCGAGTCGTAGTCGATGCCGGCCTCCTGCAGCGCGGTGCGGACCGCGACGAGGTCGGTGGCCTCGGAGAGGACCTCGAAGGACTCGCCCAGGTCGTTGACCTCCTCGGCGCCCGCGTCGAGCACGGCACCGAGCACGTCGTCCTCGGACAGCTCGCCCTTGGGGACGATGACGACGCCCTTGCGGTTGAACAGGTACGCCACGGAGCCCGGGTCCGCCATGTTGCCGCCGTTGCGCGTCATGGCGACGCGGACGTCCGACGCGGCGCGGTTGCGGTTGTCCGTGAGGCACTCGATGAGCACCGCGACGCCGTTGGGCCCGTAGCCCTCGTACATGATCGTCTCGTAGTCGGCGCCGCCGGCCTCGAGGCCGCCGCCGCGCTTGACCGCGGAGTCGATGTTCTTGTTCGGGACCGACTGCTTCTTCGCCTTCTGGATGGCGTCGTACAGCGTCGGGTTGCCCTCGACGTCCGTGCCGCCCATGCGCGCCGCGACCTCGATGTTCTTGATCAGCTTCGCGAAGAGCTTGCCGCGCTTGGCGTCGATCACGGCCTTCTTGTGCTTCGTCGTAGCCCATTTAGAGTGGCCGGACATCTGCCTGTCTCCTTCGCGTAACCAACCTCAACAACGAACGCCAGAGATCCTACAAGGAACCCGGCGCCTCCTTGCCCCGCACCATGTCGACGAACAGGGCGTGGAGCCGGTGGTCGCCGGTGAGCTCGGGGTGGAAGGACGTCGCGAGGGCGTTGCCCTGGCGCACGGCGACGATGTGCCCCCCGTGCTCGGCGAGCACCTGTGCACCGGCCCCGACGGACTCGACCCAGGGGGCGCGGATGAAGACGCCCTCCACGGGATCGCCCGGGACTCCGCGGACCGCGACGGCGGCCTCGAAGGACTCGTTCTGCCGTCCGAAGGCGTTGCGGCGCACGATCATGTCGATGCCGCCGATCGTCTCCTGGCCGGAGCGCGGGTCGAGGATCTTGTCGGCGAGCATGATCATGCCCGCGCAGGTGCCGTAGACGGGCATCCCCGCGTGCACGCGCGTGCGCAGGGGCTCCAGCAGGCCGAAGAGGTGGGCCAGCTTGGAGATCGTGGTCGACTCGCCGCCGGGGATGATCAGGCCGTCGACCTCGGCCAGTTCCTCGGGGCGCCGCACCGGCCTGGCCACGGCGTCCGCCGCGGCCAGGGCGATGAGGTGCTCCCGGACGTCGCCCTGGAGCGCCAGGACGCCGATGACGGGGGTGCTCACGGTCGTTACCAGCCCCGGTTCGCGTAGCGCTCGGTCTCGGGGAGCGTGTCGCAGTTGATGCCGACCATGGCCTCGCCCAGGTTGCGGGACGCGTCGGCGATGATCTTCGGGTCGTCGTAGAAGGTGGTGGCCTTGACGATGGCGGCGGCACGCTTGGCCGGGTCGCCGGACTTGAAGATGCCGGAGCCGACGAAGACGCCCTCGGCGCCGAGCTGGCGCATCAGCGCGGCGTCGGCCGGGGTGGCGACACCGCCGGCGGAGAACAGCACGACGGGCAGCCGGCCGAGCTCGGAGACCTCCTTGACGAGCTCGTAGGGGGCGCGCAGCTCCTTGGCGGCGGCGTACAGCTCGTTGTTGTCGTAGCCGCGCAGGCGGGCGATCTCGTTCTTGATCTGGCGCAGGTGGCGGACGGCCTCCACCACGTTGCCCGTCCCGGCCTCGCCCTTGGAGCGGATCATGGCCGCGCCCTCGGCGATGCGGCGCAGGGCCTCGCCGAGGTTGGTGGCGCCACAGACGAAGGGCGTGGTGAAGGCGAACTTGTCGCTGTGGTTGACCTCGTCGGCCGGGGTGAGGACCTCGGACTCGTCGATGTAGTCGACGCCGAGCGACTGCAGGACCTGGGCCTCGACGAAGTGGCCGATGCGGGACTTGGCCATGACCGGGATCGAGACGGCGCCGATGATGCCCTCGATCATGTCCGGGTCGGACATGCGGGCCACGCCGCCGTCCTTGCGGATGTCCGCGGGGACCCGCTCCAGGGCCATGACGGCGACGGCGCCCGCGTCCTCGGCGATCTTCGCCTGCTCCGGCGTGACGACGTCCATGATGACGCCGCCCTTGAGCTGCTCGGCCATGCCGCGCTTGACGCGGGCGGTGCCGGTGGCAGGAGCCTGGTTCTCGGAAATGGGCGCAGTGGACACGGGGACCTCGCTCGGTGAACGCAGTGAAGAGGAGTGTTGCTGCACCGAGGAAACATCCGGGCCTCAGGCCACTGCAAGGGCCAATAGTGAGGCGGTGGCTCCTTTTGGCCTGCGAACCCGCTGGTGATCAGCCGGTGGCCCGGTCGGCGAGGGCGGCCGGCGGCACGTCGTCCATCTCGAAGGCCAGCGGGAACGGCGCGTGCCCGGCGAGCCGGAACCAGCGGACCTTGCGGTGCCGGCGCAGGGCGCGCGCGGCCCGTACGGCGTCGTTGTGGAACCGGCGCGCCATGGGCACCCGGCGGACGGCCTGGGCCAGTTCCTCGGCGGCCTCCTCGCCACCGGGCGCGGCCCTGACCTCCTCGACCTGGTCGCTCTCGCCGAAGACGGCGCGCAGCGCCTGGCTGAGCTCGCTCTCGGCGACCTCGCGGTGCTCCTCCTCGGCCTGCCGTGCGGCGTGCGCGGCCTCGTACAGGACGATCGAGGCGGCCGGGTCGAGCACGCCGGACGTCGCCAGCTCCTGGGCCACGGACGCGCGGCGCAGCAGCTGGGCGTCGAGTGCGGCGCGGGACGAGTCGATCCTGGTGTGCAGCCGGTCGAGGCGGCCGGCCGTCCAGCTGAGATAGACCCCGACGAGGACGAGGGCGACGACGATCCACAGCAGGGTCAAGGGGAGATCCACGACAGGTGAGGCTACCGTGTCGCGGGGTCAGTCCCGCGCGGCCTTCAGCCGGCCCCACAGGCCCGTGCGTTCGTCCTCGGCCACGGCCGAGGCGCCCTGGGCCACCGTCTCGTACACCGACAGGATGTCCGCGCCGACGGTCGACCAGTCGAAGCGGCGCACGTGCCGGCTGCCCCGCTCCCGCAGTTCGGCGCGGCGCTCCGGTGCGGCGAGCAGCCGCAGTGCGGCGGCGGCCAGGTCGTCGGCGTCCTCGTTGGTGAACAGCTCGCCGGCGGCGCCCTGGTCGAGGACCTGCGCGAAGGCGTCGAGGTCGGAGGCGAGCACGGGGGCGCCCGCCGACAGCGCCTCGACGAGGATGATGCCGAAGCTCTCGCCGCCCGTGTTCGGGGCGACGTACACGTCGACGCTGCGCAGCAGCCTGGCCTTGTCCTCGTCGCTGACCATGCCGAGGAACTCGACGCGGTCGCGCATCTCGCGCGGCAGCGAGGCGACGGCCTCCTCCTCGTCGCCGCGGCCCGCTACCAGGAGCCGGGTGCCGGGGCGCTCGGCGAGGATCTTGGGCAGCGCCTTCATGAGGACGGGCAGGCCCTTGCGGGGCTCGTCGATGCGCCCGATGAAGCCGATGGTGCCGCCCTGCCACTCGGGCCGCGGCTCGGCGCGCGCGAAGAAGTCCACGTCGACGCCGTTCGGGATGACGACCGCGTCGCCGCCCAGGTGCTCGACGAGGGTGCGCCGCGCGTACTCGGACACCGCGATGCGCGCGCTGATCTTCTCCAGGGCGGGCTGCAGGATCGGGTAGGCGGCGATCATCGCGCGCGAGCGCGGGTTCGACGTGTGGAACGTGGCGACGATGGGCCCCTGCGCCGCCCAGCAGGTGAGCAGGCCGAGCGACGGGGAGGTCGGCTCGTGGATGTGGATGACGTCGAACATGCCGTCGTGCAGCCAGCGCCGTACGCGCGCGGCGCTCAGGAAGCCGAAGTTCAGCCGCGCCACCGAGCCGTTGTACGGCACCGGCACGGCGCGGCCCGCGGACACCACGTAGGGCGGCAGCGGGGTGTCGTCGTCGGACGGGGCGAGGACGGAGACCTCGTGCCCGAGGGCGCCCAGGTGCTCGGCGAGGTCGCGGATGTGGAACTGGACGCCGCCCGGCACGTCCCAGGAGTACGGGCAGACGATGCCGATCCTCACGCCGGCGGCTCCTCGGGCTTGCGGGCGGTCTCCAGGTCGGAGAGCCACAGTCGCTGCAGCATGTGCCAGTCCTCCGGGTGGTCCGCGATGCCGGTGGCGAAGGCGTCCGCCACGGCCTGTGCCATGACAGACGTCTTCTCGGCCCGGGTACCTGTCTCGGGGACGTCGACGGGCGGGTGCACGCGGCCCCGCATGACGGGCGAGGAGTCGTACCAGAGCGTCACGGGCAGCAGCAGGGCCCCGGTCTGCTGGGCGAGCATGGCCGGTCCGGCCGGCATCCGCGTCGTCTCGCCGAAGAACTTGACCTCGACGCCGGAGGCGGACAGGTCGCGGTCGGCGACCAGACAGACGAGGCCGCCGGCGCGCAGCCGCCGCGCCAGGGTGCCGAACGCGGCGCCGCCGGTGTGCGGCAGGACCTCCATGCCGAGGCCCTCGCGGTAGGCGACGAAGCGGTCGTAGAGCGTCTCCGGTTTGAGCCGCTCGGCGACGGTGGTGAACGGGGTCTCCAGCTTGGTGGTGACCCACGCGCCCGCCAGGTCGTAGTTGCCCATGTGGGGCAGCGCGAGGATGACGCCCCGGCCCGAGGCGAGGCCTTCGGTCAGGTGGTGCACGTCCTGGGGCGCGAAGCCGCCCTTGATGCGGTCCTTGCTCCACGCGGGCAGCCGGAAGGACTCCATCCAGTACCGCAGGTAGGAGCGCATGCCCGCGCGGGAGAGCTGTTGCAGGCGCTGGGGCGTGGCGTCGGGCACCACGCGCGCGAGGTTCGCCTCCAGGCGCAGCACGCCCTTGCCACGCCTGCGCCAGGCGGCGTCGGCGACGGTGCGGCCCAGGCGCCGTGCGACCGGCTCGGGCAGCTTCTTGACGGTGGCCCAGCCGAGCCCGTACAGCGCGTCCGTGACCCGCTCCTGGGCGCCGCTCACGAGGTGGCCCCCTCCTGGGCCGCGGCCGCTGCGTCGGCCTCGGCGGACTCGCGGCGGACGGTGACCACGCGCTGGATCAGCGTGACGAGGCTGCCGACGGCGACGATCCACAGGGCGACGGGCAGCAGGTACTGGATGCCGGGCACGCCGAACTCGTGCAGACCGGCGAAGCCGGCCGCGACG
Organism: Streptomyces sp. SID5785; assembly: GCF_009870065.1. Lineage (GTDB taxonomy): Bacteria > Actinomycetota > Actinomycetes > Streptomycetales > Streptomycetaceae > Streptomyces. The sequence goes on from NZ_WWIA01000495.1 coordinate 8,938, forward strand.
AGCGAGATGACGAGCCGCTCGGCGCGCTCGACGAGGCCGTTGACCGCGACGGGCAGACCGATCGCCTCACCGCGGGCCTTCGTGTACGAGACGACCTGACCGCTGGCCAGACAGAAGATGGAGACCGCGCACAGCACGTTGTCGTCGCCGCCGCCCGCGTACCAGAGCGCGAGGCCGCCGAAGATGGCGCTGTCCGCGACGCGGTCGAGCGTCGAGTCCAGGAACGCGCCCCAGCGGCTCGAGCGGCCCAGCTGGCGCGCCATGTTGCCGTCGACGAGGTCCGAGAAGACGAACAGCGTGATGACGACGGTGCCCCAGAAGAACTCACCGCGCGGGTAGAAGACCAGCGCGCCCGCCACCACCCCGGCGGTCCCGAGGAGCGTGACCGCGTCGGGACTGACCCCGCGGCGGATCAGAAACGCGGCGAACGGTGTGAGGACACGCGTGAAGAATGCACGCGCGTACTTGTTCAGCATGGCCTTCCCGAGGGTCGGTGGCCGTGCGGCCCCTCTGGCCACCGGCTGGCCCATCGTAGTCACGCGCGGGCTCCGGCGGCCGCCGGGCCACCACGCGCGCGTGCGATCCCGTACGACGTATGGACGCACCGTGACGCGAGTGCAAAGCTCGAAGACACCGCGGGCGTCGCCGGAGCCGCCTCCCACACGCGGGTCCGCGTGTCCGCCCGCCGGATCTCCGCGGGCCCCGACGGGCCACCTCACCGTGGGAAGCGAACCGGGAGGCACAGGACATGGGCGACAAGGCACACGCACACCCCGGGGCCGCCGGCAGGGCGGCTGCGGCCGACCGGCCCGCGGACGTACGCAACGTGGTCCTGGTCGGCCCGAGCGGCTCCGGCAAGACGACGCTGGTGGAGGCCCTCGCGCTGACGGCGGGGGCGGTGAACCGGGCCGGCCGGGTCGAGGACGGCACCTGTGTCTCCGACTACGACGACATCGAACGGCGGCGGCAGCGCTCGGTGCAGCTCTCGCTGGTGCCGGTCGACTGGGGCGGCTGCAAGGTCAATCTCCTGGACACCCCCGGATACGCGGATTTCGTCGGGGAGCTGAGGGCCGGTCTGCGGGCGGCGGACGCGGCCCTCTTCGTCGTCTCGGCGGCGGACGGGCCCGAGAGCATGGCGGGCACCACGCGCGCGTTGTGGGAGGAGTGCGCGGCCGTCGGGATGCCGCGGGCCATCGTGATCACGCACCTGGAGGCGGCGCGGGCGGACTTCGACGAGATGACGCGGGTCTGTGCGCAGGCCTTCGGCGGGGACGACCCCGACGCGGTGCTGCCGCTGTACCTGCCGCTGCACGGTGAGCGGACCGCGGACGGCCACTCCCCCGTGACCGGCCTGATCGGCCTGCTCTCGCAGCGCATCCACGCCTACGCGTCGGGCGCGCTGGAGGAGTCCGCGCCGGACGCGGCGCAGGTGCCCGGCCTGGAGGAGGCGCGGGCCCGGCTCATCGAGGGGATCATCGCCGAGAGCGAGGACGAGACCCTCATGGACCGCTATCTGGGCGGCGAGGAGATCGACGTCAAGACGCTCGTCGACGACCTGGAGCGGGCCGTCGCGCGCGGCACGTTCCATCCCGTCCTCGCGGCAGCCCCGGCCCCGGAGGGCGCGCGGCAGGGCATCGGCACGGTCGAGCTCCTGGAGCTGATCACGGGCGGTTTCCCGACCCCGCTGGAGCGCGCGGCGCCGGCGGTGAGCACTCCGGACGGCGTCCCGCGCGCGATCCCGGTCTGTGACCCGGACGGCCCGCTGGTGGCCGAGGTCGTGAAGACGGCATCGGACCCGTACGTGGGGCGCGTCTCCCTGGTGCGCGTCTTCTCCGGGACGCTGCGGCCCGACGACACGGTGCACGTGTCGGGGCACGGGCTGGCCGACCGCGGGCACGAGGACCACGACCTGGACGAGCGGGTGGGGGCGCTGTCGGTGCCGTTCGGCAAGCAGCAGCGGCCGTTGTCGCACTGCATCGCCGGAGACCTCGCGTGCGTGGCGAAGCTCGGCCGGGCCGAGACCGGCGACACCCTGTCGGCGAAGGACGACCCGCTGCTCATGGCGCCCTGGGACATGCCGGACCCGCTGCTGCCGCTGGCGATCCAGGCGCACGGCAAGGCCGACGAGGACAAGCTGTCGCAGGGGCTCGCGCGGCTGGTCGCCGAGGACCCGACGATGCGTCTCGAGCAGAACCCGGACACGCACCAGGTGGTGCTGTGGTGCCTGGGCGAGGCGCACGCGGACGTCACTCTGGAGCGGCTGTCGGGCCGCTACGGGGTGCAGGTGGACGTCGTGCCGCACCGGGTGTCGCTGCGCGAGACGTTCGCGGACCGGGCGACGGGGCGCGGCCGCCACGTGAAGCAGTCCGGCGGGCACGGCCAGTACGCGGTCTGCGAGATCGAGGTGGAGCCGCTGCCGAACGGCTCGGGCATCGAGTTCGTCGACAAGGTCGTCGGCGGAGCCGTGCCGCGCCAGTTCATCCCGTCCGTGGAGAAGGGCGTACGGGCCCAGGCGGCCCGGGGCGTCGCGGCCGGCTGTCCGCTGATCGACGTGCGGGTGACGCTGATCGACGGCAAGGCGCACTCGGTCGACTCCTCGGACGCCGCGTTCCAGACGGCCGGCGCGCTGGCGCTGCGGGAGGCCGCGACGGACGCGCGGATCCACCTCCTGGAGCCGGTGGCGGAGGTGCGGGTGCTCGTGAGCGACGACTACGTGGGCGCCGTGATGAGCGACCTGTCCGGGCGCCGGGGCCGTGTCGTCGGCACCGAACAGGCCCCGGACGGGTGGACGCTGGTGCGGGCCGAGGTGCCGGAGATCGAGATCGGCCGGTACGCGGTCGATCTGCGGGCCCTGTCGCACGGCACGGCCCGGTTCAGCCGCGACTACGTCCGGCACGAGCCGATGCCGGCCCACATCGGCGAGCGGATCAGGGAACAGGCCGCGAACTCCGCTTAGGCGACCGCGTAGTTGGGCGCACGGTCCTCCCGTGCGCCCCCGTGCACCCGGTGCGGCGGCCGGTGTCCGGCTCGGCGGGACGGATGTCGGTGGCGGCCGTTACGCTGGTCGACGATCAGCCCGATCAGGACGATCAGCTGATCAACAGGTGTGCGGGGCAAGGAAGTCGGGAAGAGCCGCAGCAGCGACGTGCGGTGCGAGACGTGCGGTGATGGGGGCGGCAGTGGCGGACGACGCGTTCGATTTCAGGCCGGGGGCCCAGGTCCCCCTGCAGGGTTCCGCGGGCCAGACCGCGGCGACGTTCGCCATCGCGTCGGCGGCCTACCGGGACGACCCCGCGGCGAAGATCGAGGAGGCGAACAACGAGTGGCACGCGTCCGAGGTGAAGAAGGGCGTGTGGTCGCTGTTCGCACCGAATCTGGGTGAGGCGTTCTCCCGCGCCGTCCAGGTCCGGATGCTCGGCGGCGGCCGCAAGCCGCTCATCCAGTCCTTCGGCACCGAGCCGCAGGTCGTGGTGGAGCACTGCCTCGCCGCGACCCGGATCCGGCGCCAGCGCGACGCCCTGCTGACCCTGGTCACGGTGCTGTTCGGGGTCGTGTTCCTGCCCGGCTTCCTGCTGTGGCTGCTCACGTTCCAGCTGCGCCGCACGAGCAACAACAAGGTGGCGCGGGCCGAGAAGGCCACCGCGGAGGCCGCGGCCGGCGAGGCGAAGACCGCGGCGCGCGCCAAGGAGCGCAAGGTCCGCGGCACGGCGGCGCTGACCACCGCGCTCCTGGCCGTCGTCGGCGTGGCCGTCGTGATCGTCCTGATCCGGCTGCCGTTCGCCGGCGGCTGGGCCTGGTACCTGCGCGCGTCGTTCGTGCTGCCGCTGGTGGGCGGCTTCTGGGCGCGGCAGATCTGCGAGCGCACCGCGCGGGACCTGCGCGAGCGCTGGGACGCACTGCTGTCCGGCGGAGGCATCGGCGCGAAGATCCCCGAGGCGGTGCCCGGCAGCCCGGGCGAGACCTCGGCGGAGCAGCTGCGCCAGAGCCTGGCCCGCCTCTCGGCCGAGCAGCAGTCGAACACGGTGTTCTACGCGGGCCCCAAGGGCATCCTGGGCATGGGCACCCGCTGGGGCAGCTGGCAGCTCGCGGAGGACCTGGTCTCCGTGGACCCCGACAAGGAGATCCACCCGTTCCGCAGCTGGGACGTCGTGCGCGCGATCCACGACCAGCTGAAGCTCCTGGAGCGCAAGCAGCTGCACACGGGCGGCTTCCCGCGCCCCTCCGTGGAGCACTGGATCGTCTCCCCGATCGGGGAGAACGCGAAGGGCGTCGCCCGCCCCACGGGTGAGGACGTCGACGCGTACCGGATCAAGTCGCACGAGATACAGCGCATCTGCAACGACCAGCAGTTCGGCAGCGGCGACCGCCACTATCTGGGCGTCCAGTTCACCCTGTGGGACGGCCAGTTGGTCATCACCATGCTGGTGACCGTGACGGTGCTGCACGACACGCTGCGCATCGAGGTGACGGGCCACGCGCTCGGACCGGTGAACTCGCTGTTCACGTCGAAGCCCGCGCCGAAGACCAAGGAGGTCTCCAAGTCGGTCCGGTTCTGGGAGACCACCACGAAGACGCTGCCGCTGATCGACGCGGACGAGGTCGTGCGCATAGCCGTCCGGGCCCCGCTGACGTGGTACCCGCCTCTCCTTGACTATCTGGGCGGCCGCCTGACGCTGCCCGAGCCGTTCGGACTGCGGCACGCGTGGGCCGACCAGCCGTGGCGGCACCGCTTCATGGCGGACGACGCGCTGCGCACGGCGACGCCGGTGCTGCGGGTGGTGCACGCCGCCGCGTTCCGGGTGCTGAAGGAGCACGGCGTGGACACGGAGAAGTTCGGGAACCGCTCGGGCGTGCTCAGCGGTCTGGTGCAGGACCCCACGCCGCGGAAGGCCGACGTCTACGACGCGTGAGCCCTCCGCGGTCCCGGGTCAGGCGCTCGGCCAGGCCTTGGCGAGCGCGGTGCGGGTGTCCGCGAGGAGTTGCGGCAGCACCTTGGTGTGCCCGACGACGGGCATGAAGTTCGTGTCGCCGCCCCAGCGCGGGACGATGTGCTGGTGCAGGTGCGCGGCGATGCCCGCGCCGGCCACGGCGCCCTGGTTCATGCCGATGTTGAAGCCGTGCGCGCCGGACGCGGCCCGCAGCGCGGTCATCGCCCGCTTGGTGAAGTCGGCGAGCTCGACCGTCTCGGCGTCGCCGAGATCGGTGTAGTCGGCGACGTGCCGGTAGGGCAGCACCATCATGTGCCCGCCGTTGTACGGGTACAGATTGAGGATCGCGAAGACGTGTTCGCCGCGCGCGACGATCAGCGCGTCCTCGTCGGTCTTGCCGGGGGCCGCGCAGAACGGACAGCCGTCGTCGGCACCGGGGCCGGTCGGTTTGCCCTCGCCCTGGATGTACGCGATGCGGTGCGGGGTCCACAGACGCCCGAATCCGTCCGGCTCACCCACTGGACCGATCTGCTGCTCCGGCTCACTCGTCATGCTGTGCAGCATATGGCGTGACCTCGGCAGGGCGTGTCGCCGGGGCCCGCCCCGCACCGCGCCGGGCGATGCTGTGCGGATGACCGACAGCGCCCTCGCCCGCTGGGAGCGACGCACCGCAGGTGTCCTCGCGGCGGCGTCCCTGCTCTTCCTCGCCTCGTACGCGCTGCGGGTGCTCGGCCACGGGCTGCCGGGGCCGCTGCGCGACGCGTGTCTGGCCGTGACGTTCGCGGCGTGGAGCGTGTTCCTCGTGGACTACGTGGTGCGCCGGCGGCTCAGCGGGCAGCGCTGGCCGCGCTTCGTGCGCACCCACTGGCTGGACACGCTGGTCCTGCTGCTCCCGCTGCTGCGCCCGGTGCGCATCGTGCAGGCCTACGACCGGGTGCAGCTGCGGCACGACCGGCCCCGCTTCTCGCTGCACGCGCGCGTGATCGTGTACGCGGGGGTGTCGACGCTGCTCCTCGGCTTCGCCGCGTCCCTCGCGGTCTACCACGTGGAGCGGCCGGCCCCGGGCGCGACGATCCGTACGTACGGCGACGCGGTGTGGTGGGCGTGCACGACGGTGTCGAGCGTCGGCTACGGGGACATGGCGCCGGTGACACCGCTGGGCCGGCTGGTCGCGGTGGCGTTGATGGGCTGTGGCCTGGCGCTGCTGGGCGCGGTCGTCGGCGCGTTCTCGTCCTGGCTGCTGCAGGCGTTCGCGCGGGACGGCGAGAGGCCTCCGGGGAACTCCCCGGAGGCCTCTCGTGGCCCGGACACGGACTGACGGGCGGAGCCGTCGGACCTGGGCGCGCCGTCAGACCTGGGCGCGCTCCTCGACGACCTTCGCGATCTTGGCGATGGCCTCCTCGACCGGGATGCCGTTCTCCTGCGAGCCGTCGCGGTAGCGGAAGGACACCGAACCGGCGTTCATGTCCTCGTCGCCCGCGATGACCATGAAGGGCACCTTGGCCTTCTGCTGGTTGCGGATCTTCTTCTGCATGCGGTCCGAGGAGGCGTCGACCTCGACGCGCAGCCCCTGGGCGCGCGCCTTCTCGGCGAACTGCTCCAGGTACGCGACGTGCCCGTCACCGATCGGGATGCCGACGGCCTGCACGGGGGCGAGCCACGCCGGGAAGGCGCCCGCGTAGTGCTCGAGGAGCACTCCGAAGAACCGCTCGATCGAGCCGAAGAGGGCGCGGTGCAGCATGACCGGCTGCTGGCGGGAGCCGTCCGCGGCGGTGTACTCGAGGCCGAACCGCTTGGGCTGGTTGAAGTCGACCTGGAGGGTCGACATCTGCCAGGAGCGGCCGATCGCGTCCTTGACCTGGACGGAGATCTTCGGCCCGTAGTAGGCGGCGCCGCCCGGGTCGGCGACCAGCGGCAGGTTCTGCTTCTCGGCGGCGAGCCGCAGCGCCTCGGTGGCCTCGGCCCAGTCCTCGTCGGTGCCGATGAACTTGTCGGACTCGTCGCGGGTGGACAGCTCGAGCTCGAAGTCGGTCAGGCCGTAGTCGCGCAGCAGGTCGAGCACGAAGGTGAGGAGCTTGTCGAGCTCCTCCGGCATCTGCTCCTTGGTGCAGTAGATGTGCGAGTCGTCCTGCGTGAAGCCGCGCGAGCGGGTCAGGCCGTGCACGACGCCGGACTTCTCGTACCGGTACACGGTGCCGAACTCGAAGAGGCGCAGCGGCAGCTCACGGTAGGAGCGGCCCCGCGACTTGAAGATCAGGTTGTGCATCGGGCAGTTCATCGCCTTGAGGCGGTAGTTCTGCTCGTCGAACTGGATGGGCGGGAACATGCCCTCCGCGTAGTGCGGGAGGTGGCCCGAGGTCTCGAAGAGGTGCTCCTTCGAGATGTGCGGGGTGTTCACGAACTCGTAGCCGGAGGCCTCGTGGCGGCGCCGCGAGTAGTCCTCCATGACCTTGCGGATCACGCCGCCCTTGGGGTGGAAGACCGCGAGGCCCGGGCCGAGCTCCTCCGGGAAGGAGAACAGGTCGAGCTCGGCGCCCAGCTTGCGGTGGTCGCGCTTCTCGGCCTCGGCGAGGAAGTCGAGGTAGCCCTTGAGCTCGTCCTTGGTCGGCCACGCGGTGCCGTAGATGCGCTGGAGCTGCGGGTTCTTCTCGCTGCCCCGCCAGTAGGCGGCGGCGGAGCGCATGAGCTTGAACGCCGGGATGGCGCGGGTGGTGGGCAGGTGGGGACCGCGGCAGAGGTCCTTCCAGCACAGGTCGCCGGTCTTGGCGTCGATGTTGTCGTAGATGGTCAGCTCGCCGGCGCCCACCTCGGCGTCGGCGCCGTCGGCGGCCTGCGCCGCGTTGCCCTTGAGGCCGATGAGCTCCAGCTTGTAGGGCTCGTCGGCGAGCTCGACGGCGGCGTCCGCGTCGGTGGTGACGCGGCGCGCGAAGCGCTGGCCCCGCTTCTGGATCTCCTGCATCTTCTTCTCGATGCGCTTGAGGTCCTCGGGGGTGAACGGCTCCTTGACGTCGAAGTCGTAGTAGAAGCCGTCCTTGATGGGCGGGCCGATGCCGAGCTTGGCGTCCGGGAACAGCTCCTGCACGGCCTGGGCCATCACGTGGGCGGTGGAGTGCCGCAGGATGTTCAGGCCGTCCTCGGAGGTGATCTCGACGGGCTCGACCTCCTCGCCGTCCTGGACGGCGTACGCGAGGTCCTTGAGCTCTCCGGCCACGCGGGCCGCGACGATGCTGCGCTCGCCGGCGAAGAGCTCGGCGGCCGTAGTGCCCGTCGTCACCACGCGCTCTTCCCGCTCGGAATCGCGTTGGATGATCACACGGACGTCAGACACCGGTCTCTCCTACCTGAAGACGAAACGCCGCGCCATTACCTGTGACGCGCGCAGAGCCGATCGTACCGAGTCCCCGGGACCACACGCGAAACGGTTGACCGAGCGGACGGAGAGGACGAGGGCCTAGCGTGGAGGCATGGCTCTGGAATGGAACGTTCTGCTGGCCGAGCAGCTCGACTGGCACTGGCGCAACCAGCTGCGCGGGCGCCTGGCCGGGCTCACCGACGACGAGTACTTCTGGGAGCCGGTGGCGGACCCGGAGGCGGTGTGGAGCGTCCGTCCGCGCGGCACCGGTACGGCGGCGATGCAGGCGGGCTCGGGCGACTTCACGATCGACTTCGCGTACCCGGAGCCGGTGCCCGCGCCGGTGACGACGATCGCGTGGCGTCTCGGCCATCTCCTGGTCGGCGTCCTGGGCGCGCGGACCGCGTCGCACTTCGGCGGTCCCCCGGCGGATTACGCGACGTACGCGTATCCGGGTACGGCGGCCGAGGCGCTGGAGCGGCTCGACGCGGCGTACGCCCTGTGGATCGCGGGCGTGCGCGGCCTGGACGAGGCGGCGCTGGCCGCACCGTGCGGCCCGGCGGAGGGCCCGTACGCGCAGGAGCTGATGGCGACGCTGGTGCTGCACATCCATCGCGAGACGATCCATCACGGCGCGGAGATCGCTCTGCTCAGGGATCTGTACGCACACACGCACACTGCCTAGGGTTCGTCGCCTCCGGTGCAGGCCTCCTCGAAGAAGTCGAGGTTCTCCTGGAGCGACTTCATGAGGCGGTCCCGCTCGGCCTCCTCGACCTGGACGGGGACGACGCCGCTCGCGCCGGTCAGCCGCCGGAAGCCGCCGCGGCTCTCCAGGCGCCCGTGCACCCGGATCGGCAGGCCGACGAGATGGGCGTGCCCGGCGATCCGGTACGCCTCCTCGTCGAGTGTCATCCGCAGGTGGGGCACCTCGGCGCCGGCGATGACGTGGAGGCGCACGGTGCCCTCGCCGCGTGGCCCGGAGCGGCGCAGCCGCACGACGGTGCCGGTGACGCGGACGAAGACGGCGGGCTCGGCGTGCAGGTAGCGCGCGGAGGCCTCGCGCAGCACGTCGAGGTCGCCGGGCGAGAACTCGACGGGGGCGTCGCCGTCGGTGCACTCGGCGGGCACTCCGGCGGCGGGTGACCAGGCGACGCCGACCCGGGCGCCCTCGGTGCCGCCGACCAGGGCGACGAGCGCCTCGGTGAGTTCGTGGCTGACACCGGCCTCGACGGCGCCGTCGAACGCGTCCATGCCGCCGGTA
>NZ_WWIA01000496.1 GCF_009870065.1 Streptomyces sp. SID5785
CGACCGCCGCGGCGAGCGCGGCGGGCACCTCGGGCGCGAGGCCCAGCCGAAGGCGCCGCCCGTCGGCCCGCTCCCGGGCGCCGATCTCCCGCAGCCGTACCAGAGCGGCGAGCGCCCGTCGCGCGTGCGGCAGCAGCAGTGCGCCCTCTTCGGTCAGGACGACCCCGCGGCCGCGGTCGAAGAGCCGGACCCCGAGCAGCGCCTCGAGCCTGCGCAGCCCCTGCGAGAGGGGAGGCTGGGTGATCCCGACGCGCTGGGCGGCGGCCCCGAAGTGCTCCTCCTCCGCGAGCGCGACAAAGATCTCCAGATGCCGTTCCGTCAGCATGCGACTCCCGTGGCGTGCACCGATATCACCTGCGAATCACCGTCGACTCCCCAGCGTATTCGACATGGACGCAGGTGCCGGGTTGACTCCGGACGGTCCGGTCACACACCGCGTCACCCGGAGGAGACAGCCGTCTTGGACACCACCGTCACGTCCCGCTCCCGCCGTTCGTTCCTCGCTCTCGGCGCCGGTACGGCGCTGACCGCGGCTCTCGCCGCGAGCGGCACCGCGTCCGCCGCACCGTCGCACCTCACGGCCGAACTCGGCGCACTGGAGGAGCAGTACGCCGCCCGGCTCGGCGTCTACGCGCACGACCTCGGCACCGGCCGCACCGTGCGGTACCGCGCCGGCGAACGGTTCCCGCTCTGCTCGGTGTTCAAGGGGATCGCCGCGGCCGCCGTGCTGCGCGACCTCGACCACGACGGCAGCGAGCTCGCGAAGCGCGTGCACTACACGCAGGCCGAGGTGGACCGCGCCGGGTACGCGCCCGTCACCGGTCTGCCCGAGCACGTCGCCGGCGGTCTCACCGTCGCCGAACTCTGCGCGGCCGCCGTCGGCGAGAGCGACAACGCCGCGGCGAACCTGCTGCTGCGCGAGCTCGGCGGTCCGACGGCCGTGACCCGCTTCTGCCGCTCGACCGGTGACCGCGTGACCCGCCTCGACCGCTGGGAGCCCGAGCTCAACTCCGCCGAGCCCTGGCGCCGTACGGACACCACGAGCCCGCAGGCGATCGGGACGACGTACGGCCGGCTCGTCGCGGGCCGGGTGCTCGCGCCGGACGACCGCGCCCGGCTCACCGGCTGGCTGGTGGCGAACACCACCAACACCGAACGCTTCCGTGCGGGTCTGCCCGCGGACTGGGTCCTGGCGGACAAGACCGGCGGCGGCTCCGAGTACGGCGTCGCCAACGACGTCGGGGTCGTCCGGCCGCCCGGCCGTGCGCCGATCGTCCTGTCCGTGCTGTCCACCACGCACGCCGCCGAAGGGCCGTCGCAGAGCGCGCTGGTGGCGCGCGCCGCGGGGCTCGTCGCCGGTCATCTCGTCCCCGGCAGCTGACCCGGCGCCACGGGCCGTCGCGCGCGCGTTCGGCCCGTACGGTGCGCCGGTGAACATCGGCCGTCCCGGCGTGAAGCTGCCGTCGAGACGCCCCTGCTGAGACGTTTCGCCGCATACAGTTCCCGGGTGATGTGTTCGGCGGACGTGAAGAGGCGGGTCATGGGGCGTCAGGCGCGGCGGTGGGGTGCGGGGTTGAGCCTGCTGGTCGTCCTCGGAGCGGGCGGCTGCGGGACGCAGACCGACGGGACCGGTCCCTCGGGAACCCCGGCGGCCGACGGCCCGAGCGGGTCGGCGGCGAGCGGCGCACCCGGCGCCCCCGAGGCGACCGGCACGCTCCCGGGCATGCCGACGGCGCAGCAGGCCCGGCAGCAGCTCACGACCCTGAAGGTGGCCGCGCACGGCTCGATGTCGGGGTACAGCCGGGACCGGTTCCCGCACTGGGCCGAGCAGGGCGACGACTGCAACACCCGGGAGACGGTGCTCGCCAGGGACGGCAAGGACGTCGAGCGGGACGGCGAGTGCCGGGCCGTCTCGGGCACCTGGGTGAGCGTCTACGACGACAAGAAGTTCACCAGCGCCTCCGGCCTCGACATCGACCACACCGTGCCGCTCGCCAACGCCTGGCGCTCGGGCGCCTCGAAGTGGACGCAGGAGCAGCGCAAGGCGTTCGCCAACGACCTGACGCACCCCCAGCTCCTGTCGGTCTCCGCCGGCTCCAACCGCTCCAAGGGGGACCAGGGTCCCGACGAGTGGCAGCCGCCGGCGAAGGCGTACTGGTGCTCCTACGCGCGCTCCTGGGTCTCCGTGAAGGCGACGTACGCGCTCACGGTCACCGAGGCCGAGAAGACCACCCTCACCGAGATGCTGGACACCTGCTCGTGACGGCCGGCGACAGCGGCGACGGCCGCCTCGTGAGCGGGATCGCGGCGGGCCCCGGCGGTGCGATGACCGACGAGGTCGGGGTCATCACCGGGGACGTCACGCTCGCCACCGTCCCGCAGGACGGAGGTCTCGCCCGGATCGAGATCCAGTACACCGACGCCGACGAGTGGTACACGCTGACGGGCAGTCCGGTCCCCGTGCCCCCCGACGGGCTCGCGGCCCTGCACGCGCGCGTCGTGGCCCGTGTCGAGAGCGGCGGCGCCGCGCACGCCTGAGGGATTTCACGCTGCCGCAACGAACCGGGCGCCCGACTCCTGTTAGACATGAGGGGTCGTGGGTCCGCGTCCCGGAGGCGCAAGGACCGCGCGTTCGGAACAGGCCGGGGACGGAGGGGGAGCCATGCGACGTGTCGGCGTCCCGCACGTGCTGAGCCCCGGCCGCCGCGTGCGGCTCCACACCCGTCCGTACATCGACCTGCAGCGCGTGTCCGCCGCGCTCTGTCCCGCCTGAGTCCACCGCCCGCCTCATCCCGTCGCGTCGACCGCTCAGGTCCGTGCGTGCCGGGACCGCTTCCGGACCTCAGGAAGGCACACCCGTGTCCTCAGCAGCACCGGCGTCCCCGGCGCCCTCCGCACCCCTGCACCTGGCCGTCGCCCTCGACGGCACCGGCTGGCACCCGGCCTCCTGGCGCGAGCCGGACGCCCGCCCCCGGACCCTGTTCACCGCCCGGTACTGGGCCGAGCTCGTCACCGAGGCCGAGCAGGGGCTGCTCGACCTCGTCACCATCGAGGACGGACTCGGGCTCCAGTCCGGCCACTTCCTGGAGCCCGACGACCGCACCGACCAGGTGCGCGGCCGGCTCGACGCGGTCCTGACCGCGGCGCGCGTCGCCCCGCTCACCCGGCACATCGGCCTGGTGCCGACCGCCGTCGTCACGCACACCGAGCCGTTCCACCTCTCCAAGGCCATCGCCACGCTCGACCACGTCAGTTCGGGCCGCGCGGGCGTCCGGGTCCAGATCACGGCCCGTCCGAACGAGGCGGCCCACTTCGGCCGCCGCACGATCGACCCCATCGAGGCCTACGACAGCCCGGCCGCGCAGGAGCTCGTCACCGACCTGTTCGACGAGGCCGCCGACCACGTCGAGGTGGCGCGCCGGCTCTGGGACAGCTGGGAGGACGGCGCGGAGATCCGGGACGCCGCCACCGGCCGCTTCGTCGACCGGGACCGGCTGCACCGCATCGACTTCGAGGGCCGGCACTTCAGCGTGCGCGGCCCGTCCATCACCCCGCGCCCGCCCCAGGGCCAGCCCGTCGTCACCGCGCTCGGCCACCAGACCGTGCCGTACCGGCTCATCGCCCGGCAGGCCGACGTCGGGTACGTCACCGCGCACGACGCCGACGGCGCCCGCGCGATCGTGGCCGAGATCCGGGCCGAGCAGGAGGCCGCGGGCCGTTCCGGCGAGCTCCTGCACGTGTTCGGCGACATCGTCGTGCTGCTCGACGAGCGGCCCGGAGCGGCCCGCGACCGCCTGGCCCGGCTCGACGAGGCGGCGGGATCCGCGTACACGAGCGATGCCCCGGTGTTCGCCGGGACGCCCGGCGAACTGGCCGACTTCCTCGGTGCGTTGCGGGCAGCCGGGCTGAGCGGGTTCCGGCTGCGGCCGGCCGTGCTCGCGCACGACCTGCCCGCGATCACCCGCGGACTGGTGCCCGAGCTGCAGCGGCGCGGCGTCTTCCGCCGCGCCTACGAGGCCGGCACGCTGCGCGGCCTGCTCGGCCTCGACCGTCCCGCCAACCGCTACGCCACGACCGCCGCCTGAGCCGGACGGAGACCGTACGACATGAGCACGCCGCAGAAGCAGATCCATCTGGCCGCGCACTTCCCGGGCGTCAACAACACGACCGTGTGGAGCGACCCGCGGGCCGGCAGCCACATCGACTTCAGTTCGTTCACCCACTTCGCGCGCACCGCCGAACGCGCCAGGTTCGACTTCCTGTTCCTCGCCGAGGGGCTCAGGCTGCGCGAGCAGGCCGGGGAGATATACGACCTCGACGTGGTCGGCCGCCCCGACACGTTCACCGTCCTCGCCGCGCTCGCCGCCGTCACCGAACGCCTCGGTCTGACCGGCACGATCAACTCCACGTTCAACGAGCCCTACGAGGTCGCCCGGCAGTTCGCGAGCCTCGACCACCTCTCGGAGGGGCGCGCCGCGTGGAACGTCGTCACGTCCTGGGACGCGTTCACCGGGGAGAACTTCCGGCGCGGCGGATTCCTGCCGCAGGAGGAGCGCTACTCGCGCGCCGCCGAGTTCCTGGCCACGGCGCACGAGCTGTTCGACTCCTGGCGCGGTGACGAGATCCTCGCCGACCCGGCGACCGGCGCCTTCCTCGGCGACGCCAAGGCGGGCGCGTTCGTGCACAGCGGCAGGCACTTCGACATCCAGGGACGCTTCAACGTGCCGCGCTCGCCGCAGGGCCGCCCGGTGATCTTCCAGGCGGGGGAGTCCGACGAGGGGCGGGAGTTCGCCGCGGCCGACGCCGACGCGATCTTCAGCCGGTACGCGACCCTGGAGGAGGGGCAGGCCTTCTACCGGGACGTCAAGCGCAGGCTGGCCCGGTACGGGCGCACCCCGGACCAGCTCAAGATCCTTCCCGCGGCGACCTTCGCCCTCGGCGACACGGACGCGGAGGCCGAGGAGCTGGCCCACGAGGTGCGCCGGCAGCAGGTCAGCGGCGCCACCGCGCTGCGCCACCTGGAGTTCGTCTGGAACCGGGACCTGTCGGCGTACGACCCGGACGGGCCGCTGCCCGACATCGACCCGCTGATCGCCGACGGCCACATCGCGCAGGGCCGTGCCCAGGTCCGGATGTACCGGGATCCGCTGGCCACCGCCCGCGAGTGGCGCGAGCGGGCCGCCGCGCACGGCTGGTCGATCCGGGACCTGGTCATCAACACGGGCAACCGGCAGACCTTCGTCGGCTCCCCGGAGACCGTCGCACGGGACATCGACGCGCTGGTGCAGGCGGATGCCGCCGACGGGTTCATCCTCGTCCCGCACCTCACGCCCGGCGGCCTCGACGACTTCGCGGACCGGGTCGTGCCGCTGCTCCAGGAACGCGGCGTCTTCCGCACGGAGTACGAGGGGACGACCCTGCGGGACCACCTCGGCCTCGCCCACCCGGACGGCACGGGGACGGCCCGGGTGGCCTGATCCGCATCCACGCGAGGAGCCCCCGGCCGCACGGCCGGGGGCTCCTCGCGTGCAGAGCGTGGGGTGTCAGGCGGCGACGGCCTGACCGGCGTGGTCGTGCAGGCGCGCGACGACCTCGGTCAGCTGCGCGGCGACCTCGGCGTCGTCGACCGGGTGGGTCTCGGCGAAACGCTGGACCGAGCCGGGGATCGACAGCTTGACGTCCTCGAGCACGGTGCCGCCGGCGATGCCCACGGCCTTGCGGGCCTCGTCCTGCGCCCACACGCCGCCGTACTGGCCGAACGCGGTGCCGACCACGGCGACCGGCTTGCCGGTGAAGGCGCCCGCGCCGAAGGGACGGGACAGCCAGTCGATGGCGTTCTTCAGGACGGCCGGGATCGTGCCGTTGTACTCGGGCGAGAAGAGCAGGAATCCGTCGGCCTCGCCGGCGGCCTCGCGCAGCGCGGCGGCCGCGGCCGGGACGCTGCCCTCGACGTCGATGTCCTCGTTGTAGAACGGGATCTCGGCCAGGCCCTCGAACAGGACGACATCCGCGCCCTCGGGGGCGAGCTTGACGGCCGCCTCGGCGAGCTGGCGGTTGTGCGAACCGGCGCGGAGGCTGCCGACGAGCGCAAGGATACGAACAGACATGAGGGCTCCAAGATGCTGAGAATGCGCACTGGCTGATGCGGACCGGGGTCCGTTTAAATTTCTACCACCAGAACCGGACCGCGGTCCACTTCTCCCCGGAATGCTTTACGCTGTGTTCATGCCCAGCAGCCTTCCGTCGGTCCCGGCGGACTCCGACGCCTTCGGGGAGCCGCAGTCGGTCGTGATCGGCACGGCCGCGGACGAGCCCTGCCTGCGCGCGGACGCCGCGCGCAACCGCGCCCGGCTGCTGGAGGCCGCCGCCCGGCTCGTCGCCGAGCGCGGCGCGGCCGCCGTCACGATGGAGGCGGTCGCGGCCGAGGCCTCCGTCGGCAAGGGCACTGTCTTCCGCCGGTTCGGTGACCGGGTCGGGCTGCTCACGGCCCTGCTCGACCACACCGAGAGCCGGCTCCAGGCCGACCTCATCGGCGGGCCGCCGCCGCTCGGCCCGGGGGCGCCGCCCGTCGAGCGGCTGCGCGCCTTCGGTCTCGCGGTGCTGCGCCGTTCGTACGAGCAGCTCGACCTGTTCCTCGCCGCGCAGGACGAGCCCGCCCGCCGTGTCGCCCACCCCTCGCAGCGGGTCCTCACCCTGCACGCGACGATCCTGCTGCGCGAGCTCGCCCCGGACGCCGATCACGAGGTGCAGGCGCACGCCCTCATGGGGTACCTGGACCCGGCCGTGATCCATTTCCTGACCCGGCGCCGCGGCATGCCGCTCGAGCGGCTGGAGGCGGGCTGGCTCGACCTCGTCGACCGGATCGCACCCCACGACACCGCCTGATCCGCCGGGCCCCAGGGAGTGTTTCGTCCTAGGCGGCGTCCCGTACGGGCCGGGAGCGCCGCCACCACCGCTCCAGACGGCCCGTCAGATGCCGGCAGAGCGGCCCGCCGGACGGCAGTGACACCCCCACGCGTCCGCCGGACGCGGCGAAGAACCGCCGTCCCGCGCGCGACTGCAGCGTCGTCGTCCAGCGGAAACCCGGACGGGCGCCCACCGCGGCGCCCAGCAGATCGGAGCCGACGCCCTCGCGCCGCCACATCTCGTCCACCCACAGGGACCGCACCCGCCCCACCCGGCAGCCGGCGCACACCTGGAAGCGGATCTCGCCCACCGGCGGGCCGGCGCCCGCGTGTGCCGTGATCCACAGCTCGGCCTCCCGGCCCGGACGGCTCCCGGCGCGCAGCAGCAGGCTCCCGTCGCCGGCCGTGAGCAGCGCGTCCGTCCGCCTGTGCATCGCGGACCTCCCGGCGCGCCGTCGTCGCGGTGTCGGCGCATCGTGTCACGGACGCGGCGCCGTGGGGAGGGGGTGTGCGCAGGGCGACGCCAGGGCGGGGGGATCCTGTGCGCGTGAAGTGACGACACGGCGCGGCGCATCGCGTGCCGTGCCGTCACTGCCGGTTCAGTGGCGCAACGGAGCCAGGACGTCCATCGCGTACTCCAGGGCCTCCGGACGCGTCGCCTCGCCGAGCAGCGGCAGCAGGGGCAGCACCGAACAGCTGCGGTTGCCCTCGTCCTGGTGGTCGATCTCCCAGCGGAGATCGGGTGTGCCGGCCTGGGTGGTCGCCACCACGAACAGCGGCTGGGCACAGCCTTGGCACAGGTAATGGTGGTGACGGTTCATGGCCTCCCTCTCCTCGGCGGGGCGTCAGAAGCCGATTCTCCGCCGCCGCGCCGCGTCCTGCCTCACCGGTGCGGCTGAGTGGGGCGCGGCCCTTGCGCCGCCCGGACGCCGTGAGAGGCTGCCCGCCATGATCGGTGAGCTGCAGTGCGTGGTCCTCGACTGTGCCGACGTCGTCGTCCTGTCCCGCTTCTACGCGGCGCTCCTGGGCGGCGAGGTGAACCGGCCCGACCCCCGCTGGGCGGTGGGGGACGACTGGGCGACCCTCCACACGGGCGCCGGACAGGTGCTCGCGTTCCAGCGCGTCGACGACCACCGCCCGCCGCGCTGGCCCGACCCCGCGCACCCCGCCCAGGCGCACCTCGACATCGACGTGCCCGACCTGGAACGGGCGCAGGCCGAGGTGCTCGCGCGCGGGGCCACGCTGCTCGACGCGGGCGAGGCCGCGCGCGGGTGGCGCGTCTTCGCCGACCCGGCGGGACACCCCTTCTGCCTGCTGAGGCGCCCTGCCGCCAACTCTTGCACTCTGCAATAATGGAGGCGGTGGCCCTGCCCGCCGCGCGGCCGCCCACTGCCCACCGAC
>NZ_WWIA01000497.1 GCF_009870065.1 Streptomyces sp. SID5785
ACCGGCGGCTTCGTCGGCTCGCCCGAGTACATCGCGCCCGAGCGCGTCCTCGGCCAGCGCCCCGGCCCGGCCTCCGACCTGTGGTCGCTCGGCGTCGTGCTCTACGCGGCGTCCGAGGGCGTCTCGCCGTTCCGCCGCAGCAACACCCCGGCCACGCTGCAGTCCGTCCTCAACGCGACCCCCGCCGCGCCCGCCTCCGCGCAGGGCCCGCTGGCCGACGCGATCAACGGCCTGCTGCAGAAGGACCCGGCGCGCCGGCCGAACGCGGCCCAGGTCCGCGCCCTCCTCGACCGCGCCGCGCAGCCGCCCGCGCCGCAGCCGACCCAGGTGGTGCAGATCGGCCCGTCCGGGGGCGGCGTACGGCTGGGGCGCAAGGCGCTGCTCGGGATCGGCGCGGCGGTCGTGGCGGCGGCGGTCGCGGCGTACCTGGTGCTCGCCGACCCGTTCGCCGGGCCGCTGCCCGACGGCTGGGAGACGCACCACGAGAAGGCGGTCACGGCCACGGTGCCGGCCCCGTCCGCGTACGTGGCGTCGCGCGTGGACAACTCCGTCGAGGAGAACAAGCACTGGGTGACGTACACCGACCCGAGCTACGCGCTCTCGATCACGCTCAATGTCCGCAGGAAGTCCGAGGACACCCTGAGTGACATCGCGAGCTCGGCGAGCGCCCAGGCCAACAAGGACTCCGAGGCCGTCAACAAGGGCGACAACACGTCCATGGCGGAGAAGCCGGCCCCGCACAGCCGGACCGAGGAGACCACCTTCCACGGCGAGGACTCGGCGGTGAACACCGTCACGTACACCGACGACTCCGACTCGGACGCCCCGAAGCCGCGCGAGGCGCAGGTCCTCTACGTCAAGTCCTCGTCCGGCGACATGTACCAGCTGTGGGTCGACTACCCGGCCAAGGGCGACCTGGCCGACCGCGGCCGCGAGGTCGCGAAGGCCGCGATCGCCAATCTCGACATCGACAAGCTCTGAGGTGTCCGTGCAGCGGAGGACGGAGAGCGGCGTCGGCCGTCTCGTGGGCGGCCGGTACCGGCTCGTCGAACGGATCGGCGCGGGAGGCATGGGCACCGTGTGGCGCGCGGCGGACGAACTCGTCGGCCGCGAGGTCGCCGTGAAGGAGCCGCGCCTTCCGGGGGATCCGGAGGTCGGGTACGCGCGTCTGCGGCGCGAGGCGCGGGCCGCGGCGCAGGTCGAGCATCCGTCGGCGGTCGCCGTCCACGACGTCGTCGTGGAGGACGGGCTGCCGTGGATCGTGATGGAGCTGGTGCGGGGCGAGTCCCTGCACGAGGTGCTCGCGCGCGGCCCGCTCGCGCCGCCGGACGCGGCCCGGATCGGGCTCGCCGTGCTCGGGGCCCTGCACGCCGCGCACACCAAGGGCATCGTGCACCGGGACGTGAAGCCGGCCAACGTGCTGCTCGGCCCGCACGGCCGGGTGGTCCTCACCGACTTCGGCATCGCGCACGTCCAGGGCGAGGAGTCGCTCACGATGACCGGCGAGTTCGTCGGCTCGCTGGAGTACGTGGCGCCCGAGCGGATGTCGGGCGACGCGGAGCCGTCGAGCGACCTGTGGTCGCTGGGCGTGCTGCTGTACGCGGCGGTCGAGGGCCTGTCGCCGTTCCGGCGCCCGACGCTCGAGTCGACGCTCGCCGCGATCCTCTCCCACACCCCTCCGCCGCCCGAACGGGCCGGTGCGCTCGGCCCGTTGATCGACGAGCTGCTCGCGAAGGACCCGGCGGCCCGTCCCGACGCGGCGACGGCGCAGGCGCGGCTCGCGGCGGTGGCCCGGGACACGGCGGCGCACCCGGACCGGTCCGGGGAGACGGCACGGCTGCCGCAGTCGCCGCAGCCGGTGGAGACGCCGCACCCCGCGGAGGACCCGGGCACGGCGCGGCTGCCGCTCGCACCCGGCGCGGGGACCACGGCCCCCGCAGTGTCACGCCGTCGCTCGCCCGCGGGGCTCGTCGTGGCCGCCCTGCTCGGGGTCGTGCTCGTCGGCGGCGGTGTCTGGTTCGCGACCACGCTTGGCGCGGACGACGGCACGGGCGGCGGGAAGGCCGCGGGCCACGGGGCGGGCCGCACCACGGCACCGTCCGGCGGCGCGGACAAGGACGCCGACAAGGACGCCGACAAGGACGCCGGCGCGGACGCGGAGGACGATGCGTCCGCGGCTGCCGGCGAGGAGATCAACGAGGAGGGACCGCCCGCCGCGCAGGGCTCCTGGACCGTCCGTGACGAGTCCGGGATCGACGCGGTGATCACGGTTCCCGACCGGCTCAGCGAGGTCTTCCGCGAGGACGACGGCGTCCAGTACACCGACCCGAAGAGCGACGTGACGCTGAGCCTGAAGCGCTGGGCACCGGGCACGGGCGGCTCGGACGCGGTCGGCTGGGCGACGAGCGTGGGCGACTCGTACGCCGGCAAGGGGTACTCCGACATCCACAAGACGGTCACGAGGACGACGGTGGACGGCAAGCCGGCCGCGCAGCTCGACATCACGTACA
>NZ_WWIA01000498.1 GCF_009870065.1 Streptomyces sp. SID5785
GGCAGGGGGTGCGCGACGCCACCGCCTACGGTGACGGATGCGTGCAGCAGGGCCGACTCTTCAGCCCCGCACCCAGCGGCCCGCACTACGGCCTCGATGTCCGCGACGGCCTGAACCGTTCCGTGGGCTCCGAGGACTGCCTCACGCTGAACGTCTTCCGCCCCTCGGGCACACGACAGCACCTGCCGGTCATCGTCTTCGTCCACGGCGGCAGCAACGTCGTCGGGTACTCAGCGGACCCGATGTACGACGGACGCGAGCTGGCCCGCCGGGCCGACGCCGTCGTCGTCACCGTCAACTACCGGCTCGGTGTGTTCGGTTGGCTCGACCTTCCCGAGCTGCGGACCGGTGACCCGCAGGGGGACTCCGGCAACTTCGGGACGCTGGACCAGATCGAGGCGCTGCGCTTCGTCCATCGCAACGCCCCGGCCTTCGGCGGCGACGCGTCCAACGTGACCGTCATGGGCCAGTCCGCCGGAGCCGTCGACGTCTGGGCCCTCATGACCTCCCCCCTGTCCAAGGGCCTCATGCACAAGGCCGTCCCCCTCAGCGGCGGCCTTCTCTTCTCCACCCCGCAGACGGCACGCACCTACGCCGACGGCCTCCTGGCCGACGTCACCCCACCGGGCACGAGCCGCGCGGCGGCCGTCCGCCGACTGCGCGGGATGTCCGCCGCGGACATCGTCCGGGCCCAGGTGCGGCGCGGCGCCGCCGTCGGCGACCCGCCCGCGGTGATCGCGGACGGCACGGTCCTGCCCACCGACGTCCACGCCGCCATCGCGGCCGGGCGCTTCCGCGACGTACCCGTCCTCGCCGGCAACACGTCGGAGGAAGGCAAACTCTTCGGATCGCTGATAGGCGCCTACCGCCCGAGCGACTACCAGCGCTTCACCGACCAGTACTTCTTCGACCCCGACGAGCCGTCCCCGTACACGGTCACGGACTTCCTCACCGACCGCTACCTCCCGGCCGACGGCCCCGGCGGCTGGAACGAGGCGTCCGGCCGGCTCGGCGACAGCATCTTCGCGGGGATCGCCCAGGACTCCATGAACGCGCTCCGGAAGGCGGGCGGCAGACACCTCTATTACTACGCCTTCGACTGGAACCAGGAACCCGCACCCTTCGACACGGTCTACGGCGCGGCCCACGCCATGGACCTGCCGTTCCTGTTCCACACCTTCGACGAAGGCCTGTTCAGGTTCGCGTTCAGCCGTCGCAACGAACCCGGACGACTGCGGCTCGCCGGCCTCATGACGCGCAGCCTGCGCACGTTCGTCCGCACCGGAAGTCCTCAGCACGGCGGCCTCGGCACGCGCTGGGACCCGTGGCCGGCCGGCGTCGTCTTCGACGCGGGGGACCGGACGGCGACGGTGCGGCCCGTGCCGCGGGCCGGGTAGCGGGCGCGGCCGGTGGCCTGTCCGGGTGAGTGGCGGTGTGGGCTCCCCGGTCCGCCGTCCCGTCTCCGGCAGGCTGCCCGAGGGGGTCCGCCCGGGCTCGCCGAGATTCGGAGACGGGAGAGTCGAATGATGCGTCACCCTCAGTGGATCGCCGCGCTGTTCACCGCGACGGCACTGGTCGGCGGGGTGGGGACGGCCGCCACGGCGGACGCGCCGGCGACGGGGCCGCAGCGGCCGTCCGCATGCCGCCCGGCCAATCACCTCGCGAAGATCACCGCCGACCGGCCCAGCAGCGGACACCGCCACTACCGGGTGACGCTCGAGGCGCCGCGCGGGTACGCGCCCTGCCGCCTGGCGGGCTCGCCGACCGACGTGCGCTTCTACCGGGCCGGTTCGCCCGAGAGGATCACCACCAGGCCGTACGGACCCCAGCACGAGACCGTGGTGTTCGGCCCCGGCCGCCCGGTGCACTTCGACATCCAGGTGCCCTTCTCCCGCCGGAGCGCACGCGCCGACGAGGCGAGGTTCACGCTGAAGGCGCCGGGCGGCGTGATCCCCGGCGAGTCCTCGGCCTCCGGTCGCGTCGAGGTCGTCCGGGGCACACAGATCGGCCCGGTGCGGCCCGGCAGGTAGGACGGAGGGGCCCGGAGTCAGCCGCCGTCCGGCTCCGGGTCCCAGGCCAGCAGGCGCACCTTCGCCACGGTGCGCACATGACGGCGCATCGCCGCGGCGGCTCGGCCCGGCTGCTGCCGCTCGATGGCCGTGGCGACGGCACGGTGCTGGGCGAGGGAGCGGCCGGGTCGTCCGGGCTGGCGCAGTGACTCGTGGCGGCTCTCCGTGATCTGCTCGGCGATCGTCCGCATGAAGTCCGCGAGCAGCGCACTGTGCGCGGCGGCGGTCACCGCGGCGTGGAACAGCCGGTCCCCGTCCGTGCCGTGGCCGCCCCCGTCGATCTCGGCCGCCATGTGGTCCAGCGCCGCCCGGATCGCGGCGAGATCCTCGTCCGTGCGCCGTTCCGCGGCGAGTTCGGCGAGCTTGGTCTCGAGCGCCTCGCGCGCCTCCAGCACATCGGGCAGCCTGCGCCGGCGCTCCACGAGCCGCTCGACGGGCTCGGCGTCCAGGCTGTCGCCGACCAGATACGTGCCGCCGCCGTGCCGCACCTCGACCAGGCCCTGCACCTCGAGCACGACGATCGCCTGCTTCACCGAGGCGCGTGACACCCCGAGCCGCTGGGCGAGTTCACGCTCGGGCGGCAGCCGGTCACCGGCCTTGAGACCGCTCTCGGGCGCGTAGGCGCGCAGCCGGTCGAGCACCTGCTCGTACAGTCTCGTGCGGGCCATGGGCCGCAGTGCGTCGGACATGTCATGACCTCCTGCGCGAAGCATCGGCAGCCTAGCAGCGGGACCGGCTCGGTGGCTGAGCCAATTCACGCCGTACCCCTTGACGGAAGGGACCGCTCCCTCGAATCTGAGTGGCCGACAGGGCAAGTGGCTGGGCCACTTGACCGCCCAGTCCGGCCCGACGGGAGCGTCGATGTCCGCGGAACTGATCTCGATCCTTGTCCTCGCGGTGGTCTTCGTGATCGCCACCACCCGCTCGATCAACATGGGTGCGCTCGCCTTCGCCGCCGCGTTCGGCGTCGGTGAGCTGGTCGCCGACCTGGACGCGGACGGCATCTTCGCCGGGTTCCCGGGTGATCTGTTCGTCGTGCTGGTCGGCGTGACGTACCTGTTCGCGATCGCCCGGGCGAACGGCACCACCGACTGGCTCGTGCACGCCTCCATCCGCCTGGTGGGCGGACGGATCGCGCTGATCCCCTGGGTGATGTTCGTGATCACGGGCGCGCTCACCGCGATCGGTGCGGTCAGCCCGGCGGCCGTCGCGATCGTCGCCCCGATCGCCCTCAGCTTCGCCGCCCGCTACGGCATCAGCCCGCTCCTCATGGGGGCCATGGTCGTGCACGGCGCCCAGGGCGGTGGCTTCTCGCCGATCAGCATCTACGGCTCGATCGTCAACGGCATCGTGGAGCGCGAGAAGCTCCCCGGCAACGAAGTCGCCCTGTTCTTCGTCTCGTTGATCGCCAACCTGGTCATCGCCGCGGTCGTCTTCGTCGTCTGCGGAGGCCTCAAGCTCTCACGGCGCCGGACAGCCGTGGACGACGATCCGGGGACCGGGCCGGGCGCCGGGACCGCAGCCTCCACCGTCACCACCACCGCCACGGCTGCCGAGAGCCGCCTCAACGCGCCCCGCATCGCGACCCTCGTCGCCCTGGCCGCACTCGTCGTCGCCGTCCTCGCCTTCGACCTCGACGCGGGCCTCACCGCGATCACGCTCGCCGTGATCCTGAGCGCGGTCTGGCCGGACACCAGCCGCAAGGCGGTCGGGGAGATCGCCTGGCCGACCGTGCTGCTGATCTGCGGCGTCCTCACCTACGTCGGCGTCCTGGAGGAGATGGGCACCATCACCTGGGCCGGCGACGGAGTCAGCGACATCGGCGCGCCGCTCCTCGCCGCCGTACTCCTCTGCTACATCGGCGCGATCATCTCCGCGTTCGCGTCCTCGGTCGGCATCATGGGCGCCCTGATCCCGCTCGCCGTGCCCTTCCTGGCGCAGGGCGAGATCGGCGCGGTCGGCATGGTGGCGGCGCTCGCGGTCTCCGCGACCGTCGTCGACGTCAGCCCCTTCTCGACCAACGGCGCCCTGGTCCTCGCCGCGGCCCCGGACGTGGACCGGGAGCGCTTCTTCCGGCAGTTGATGGCGTACGGCGGCATCATGGTCGCCGTGGTGCCGGCGGTGCTGTGGCTGGTCCTGGTCGTGCCGGGGATCTGACGCGAGGTGCCCGGCGGGCTCGCCGGCACCCCGGCGAGCCGGCACACCCTCGGCCCGTCGCAACGGCGCTCGGTGGACCGGCGAGCAGTGCGCCGGTCCACCGAGCCCGTGTGCCTGCGCGTCAGCGCGCGGTGAACGTCCACGTGCCGGAACCCACGCGGTACGTGGCGCCGTGGCCGCCTCCGCCCCGTCGCTCCGCACCCTCGGGCGCACGGACCCGCGCGTCCTGTGTGAGGAGCGGAACCGTCACCAGGGCACGGCTGTTGGCGGGGACCGTGACCGTCAGGGTGAGGGCGTCGCCCGAGCGGCGCCAGGTGCTCCCGACCCGGCCGCGCACGGTGTCCTGGGTCGCAGACACGTGATCGAGCCCCGCGGGCACGCTGGGCGTGATGGCGATGTCGCGGTACGTGGGTGAGGCGGGACGTATCCCGCCCAGCACTGTGTACAGCGACGTGTTGATGCCCGCGAACATGGCGTGGTCGTGTGTCTCCATCGACGAGCTGTACAGCCACTGCTCCCAGCTCGTCGTGGCGCCGTGGGCGATCTCGAATCCGAAGCCCGGGTAGCTGCGCTGTTCCAGCATCGTCATCGCGAGATCGACGTGCCCGATCCTGGCCAGCGCGTCGACGAGGTAGCGGGTGCCGAAGATCCCCGTGTCGAGGTGGCTGTCGTCGTGGTCGGTGATGGTGCGCACGAGCTGGTCGCCGACCGCCTTCACCCGGTCGTCGGGGACCAGGCCGAGGGCGAGCGGCAGGATGCTCGTGACCTGGCGGCCGCTGCCGTACGTGTCACCCGCGGCGTTGAGGAAACGGGCGTTGAAGGCGTCCTTGATGCGCGCGGACAGCGCGTCGAAGTGGCGGGCGTCCCCGGTGTGGCCGAGTGCGCGGGCCGCCGCGGCGGTGGAGCGGGCCTGGTCGTAGGAGAGCGCGGTGTTGACCAGGGACACCTCGCTGAAGCACTGGCCCGCGTCCGGTCCGCCCATGCCGTCGTTGGCCTCCGGCCGGTGGTCGGGCGGGCACCAGTCGCCGAACCCCTTGTCGTCCGGCCAGACGAGGGACGGCTCGTCGGTGGCGTTGCGGT
The DNA here is from genome assembly GCF_009870065.1 of Streptomyces sp. SID5785. GTDB lineage: Bacteria > Actinomycetota > Actinomycetes > Streptomycetales > Streptomycetaceae > Streptomyces. The sequence goes on from NZ_WWIA01000498.1 coordinate 5,307, forward strand.
CGACGAAGCGCTTCATGTCCGGGTAGGCGCTGCGCAGGGCGTCGCGGTCGCCGTACTGTTCGTACAGGGTCCAGGCCAGCGTGACCTGGCCGCCCGCCATGTCGGGGTACTGGGACTTGACGTCGTCGGAGGGCAGGGCCGTGCCGGGAGGCAGGTCCTTGAGATACTTGGCGTAGAAGGCGTCCATGCCGAACTCGCGGGTGGAGGCGTCCCGGTAGGCCTGGACGTCCATCGCGGGCGGGGTGCGCTCGTCGCGCACAGGTGTGTCGGTGGGGGTCGACATGGAGTTGTTCAGGATGCTCCAGCGGTTGTTGCGCCAGATCGTGTTCAGCAGGGTGCTGGAGGAGTCGAAGGAGCCGGTGGACGGCACGTCCGCGTGGACGACCCTCGCCTGCACGTCCTGGGTGCTCGGCGTGCCGGGGTATCCCGTGACCTCCAGGTAGCGGAACCCGTGGTACGTGAAACGCGGTTCGTAGGTCTCGCGCCCGCCCGTGCCCGCGAGGGTGAAGCGGTCGGTCGACGCCGCGTCCCGGTTCGTCGCGGTGTCCAGCATGCCGTCGCCGTCGAGCTCCTCCGCCGTGCGCATCGTGATGCGGGTGCCCGCCGGGCCCCGAGCGCCGATCCTGGCCCAGCCGGCGATGTTCTGCCCGAAGTCGTAGACGTACGTGCCGGGTCGCGGCTGGGTGACCTCGACGGGGGAGAGGGTGTCGGTGACGCGGACGGGCGGCATGGTGTTCGGGTGCAGGGCGCCGCCGGGGGCGTCGACCCGTACCGCGTCCTTCCAGGCGCCGTCGTCGAAGCGCGGGGTGTCCCAGCCGTGGTGTTCCTCGCGGGCGTCGTAGGTCTCTCCCGCGTACAGGTCGTCCGCGGTGACCGGCCCGTTCGACCACGTCCACGACGGGTCGGTGGTCAGACGCGCGTGCGTGCCGTCGGAGTAGGTGACGTCGAGGAGCATGACGGCCTGCCGCTGTCCCTGCCAGCGGAAACCGTACGGGCTGTAGGTCGTGCCGTACCCGTGTCCGAGCCAGAGGCCCACGGTGTTGGCGCCCCGGTGCAGTGACTTGGTGACGTCGTACGTGTCGTACAGCACCCTGCGGTCGTACGGTGAGGCGCCCTGGGCGAGGACGTGGTCGCCCACCTTGGCCCCGTTCAGGTGCAGTTCGTCGAGACCGAGCCCGGCGACGTAGGCGCGCGCCCGGGTCACCCTCTTGTCGAGCGTGAAGTCCTTGCGCAGCAGGGGCGCCCCCGCCTCAGGGTCGGAGGCGCCGATCCACTCGGCTCCGTGCCAGTCGGCCGTCGTGTCCAGGGCCGCTTCCCAGGAGGTGGGTGCGCTCCACGCCGAGGGCTTCCCGTGCGCGTCCCAGACGCGGACCTGCCAGTAGGAGCGGCTGCCCGCGCTGCGTGCGGGGCCGTCGTAGGTCACGCCGACGGAGTCGTCCGACATCCGCCGCCCGCTGTCCCAGATGTCGGCGCTGCCCCGGCGCAGCGCGGTGGCCGAGGACGCGACACGGACCTGGTAGGCGCTCTGTTCCGCGTCGCGCCCGCTCGACTCCAGCGTCCAGCTGAGCCGGGGGTGGCGGGACTCGACCGCGAGGGGGTGCACCCTGCCGTCCGTGGTCGTGCCGGTGACGTGCAGCGCCGGGTGCCCGGCGCCGGCCGCGCGGGCGGCGAGCGGGGTGGCGAGCAGAACGCTCAGGGACAACGCGGCCGCCAAGGCGGCCTGTCTACTGCGTCGGAGCATGGGTGAGCCTTTCGTGAGGTGCATCGCCCGAAGCGGACCCATCGAGACTGTATCGATTCAACGACGGCCGTTATAGCAGCCGCGACGCAGGCGGGAAACCGTCTGGACACGCCAGGTTGGAATGGATGATGCCGAACGCCGAGGCGTCGTCCCTCACTTGAATCTATTCAGCCCGAGTCTA
>NZ_WWIA01000499.1 GCF_009870065.1 Streptomyces sp. SID5785
GTGTCCGTGGGCTGCGCGCTGCTGGGCTGGTCGGAACCCCGGACCTCGTACGCGCGCGGGCGGTGCGGGTCGCGGCGCAGGAAGCCCTTGCGCTCGAGGGCCATCAGCTGGTGCGCCACCGACGAGGTGCTGGACAGGCCGACGGCCTGGCCGATCTCCCGCATCGACGGCGGATATCCACGCCGCTGCACCGAGTCGCGGATGACCTCGATCACGCGCCGCTGACGGTCGGTGAGTCCCGAGCTGTCCGCGCGGATTCCTGGTGGCCGGCCGGGCAGGGAGCGCCCGGGCTTGGGCCCCTCCTGGCTCATGGCTGCGTCATTCATGGCATGCACCGGCTCGAGTCGGCCCTGGGCGCGGCCCTGGGCAGTGATGGTGGCACTGTCTGCGGTCGTGGTCACGTCGTGGGCCCCTCTCGAGAATGTCTCCCTAGCTAGCCAACGGTAGTTCCTTTCGAAAGGTTGCGCCAAACACACGTTCGAGTGAAAAACCGTAGATTACTTGTAGTGATCATGTGCTCGGGTATATGGCTACCGCCGACCGAGTGAGGCATTTCGGCTCAATCCGGTACGCTTCACCGCTGGGGTCGAGGCCCCCTCCGCGGTCACCCGCCAGTCTGCCATCCGGCCACCCCGGGACCGGCCGCCACCCCCGTTCTCGCGCGAGGCTCCCGTCGCCCGTGGCGACCCGGCCCTCGCCTGTGAGGTTCCGCGGCTGATCCGGGCGCCGCGACACGCGTAGGGCCGATAAAGCAGCCAAACCCCCAGATGTAGTGGTTGGATTGCCTCGGCAGCCCAGAAGTTGTGGTCCCGGGTCCTTCGGGGCCGTGGTCATCGCCTATGCTGGGGGCTGCTTCGAGAGGTGCGACCAGCCTCCCGAGGCTATCGAGTCGTGCCGTGAAGGAGGGTTGGAAGTCCATGCACTGTCCCTTCTGCAGGCATCCCGACAGCCGTGTCGTCGACAGCCGCACCACCGACGACGGCACGTCCATCCGTCGCCGCCGTCAGTGCCCGGACTGCTCCCGTCGTTTCACGACGGTGGAGACCTGCTCACTGATGGTGGTCAAGCGGAGCGGTGTGACGGAACCTTTCAGCCGCACCAAGGTCATCAACGGTGTCCGCAAGGCCTGCCAGGGGCGGCCGGTGACCGAGGACGCCCTCGCGCTCCTCGGTCAGCGTGTCGAGGAGGCCGTGCGGGCCACCGGGAGTGCCGAGCTGACCACGCATGACGTGGGCCTGGCCATACTGGGCCCGCTGCAGGAGCTGGACCTGGTGGCCTACCTGCGGTTCGCGTCCGTCTACCGGGCGTTCGACTCGCTGGAGGACTTCGAGTCCGCGATCGCGGAGCTGAGGGAACAAACGCCCGGCGTCACGGCGGACGCCGCGGGCGGGGAGCGCGCAGATGACGAGAGCGGGCCCGGAGGGACTGTCGAAGTCCCCGTGCCCGCCCACGCCGCCGACTGACGGCCCACGGGCCGGGGGGCGGCGAGCCAGAGACCTGTTGCGAGCGGCGCGAGCGGCGCCCGCAGCACAAGACAAACACCGTGCCACGGGAAGATCGAGGCACTTTAGGGCGTTTTAGCCCGATATATGGGAGGCGGCATGACAGAGACGGCGAGCGGCCCGGCACGAGGTTCCCGCGCGAAGGGTTCCAAGGCCACCAAGGGTCTGCGCATCGAGCGCATCCACACCACCCCCGGCGTGCACCCGTACGACGAGGTGGAGTGGGCGCATCGTGACGTCGTCATGACCAACTGGCGCGACGGCTCGGTCAATTTCGAGCAGCGTGGCGTCGAGTTCCCCGACTTCTGGTCGGTGAACGCGGTCAACATCGTCACCAGCAAGTACTTCCGCGGTGCGGTCGGCACCCCGCAGCGCGAGGTGAGCCTCAAGCAGCTCATCGACCGCATCGTGAAGACGTACCGGAAGGCCGGTGAGGACTACAAGTACTTCGCCTCGCCCGCCGACGCCGAGATCTTCGAGCACGAGCTGGCGTACGCCCTCCTGCACCAGATCTTCAGCTTCAACTCGCCGGTGTGGTTCAACGTGGGCACGCCGCAGCCGCAGCAGGTCTCCGCCTGCTTCATCCTTGCCGTCGACGACTCCATGGAGTCGATCCTCGACTGGTACAAGGAAGAGGGCATGATCTTCAAGGGCGGCTCCGGCGCCGGCCTGAACCTCTCCCGCATCCGTTCCTCCAAGGAGCTCCTCTCCTCCGGAGGGAACGCCTCGGGCCCCGTCTCCTTCATGCGCGGTGCCGACGCCTCCGCAGGAACGATCAAGTCGGGTGGCGCCACGCGCCGCGCGGCCAAGATGGTCATCCTCGACGTCGACCACCCCGACATCGAGGACTTCATCCAGACCAAGGTCTCGGAGGAGGAGAAGATCCGCGCCCTGCGCGACGCGGGCTTCGACATGGACCTGGGCGGCGACGACATCACGTCCGTCCAGTACCAGAACGCCAACAACTCGGTGCGCGTGAACGACGAGTTCATGAAGGCCGTCGAGTCCGGCGGCCAGTTCGGACTGCGTGCCCGCATGACCGGTGACGTCATCGAGGAGGTCGACGCCAAGTCGCTCTTCCGCAAGATGGCCGAGGCCGCCTGGGCCTGCGCCGACCCCGGCATCCAGTACGACGACACCATCAACCACTGGCACACGTGCCCGGAGTCCGGCCGCATCAACGGCTCGAACCCGTGCAGCGAGTACATGCACCTGGACAACACGTCCTGCAACCTCGCCTCCCTGAACCTGATGAAGTTCCTCAAGGACGACGGCAAGGGCAACCAGTCCTTCGACGTCGAGCGCTTCGCCAAGGTCGTCGAGCTCGTCATCACCGCGATGGACATCTCCATCTGCTTCGCCGACTTCCCGACCGAGAAGATCGGCGAGAACACCCGCGCCTTCCGCCAGCTCGGCATCGGCTACGCGAACCTGGGCGCCCTGCTCATGGCGACCGGCCACGCCTACGACTCGGACGGCGGCCGCGCCCTCGCCGGCGCGATCACGTCGCTGATGACGGGCACCTCGTACAAGCGTTCCGCGGAGCTCGCCGCGGTCGTCGGCCCCTACGAGGGCTACGCGAAGAACGCCACGCCGCACCAGCGCGTCATGAAGCAGCACGCCGACGCCAACACCGTGGCCGTCCGCATGGACGACCTGGACAGCCCGATCTGGGCCGCCGCCACGGAGGCCTGGCAGGACGTCGTCCGGCTCGGTGAGAAGAACGGCTTCCGCAACGCGCAGGCGTCGGTCATCGCCCCGACCGGCACGATCGGTCTCGCGATGTCCTGCGACACCACCGGCCTCGAGCCCGACCTCGCCCTGGTCAAGTTCAAGAAGCTCGTCGGCGGCGGCTCGATGCAGATCGTCAACGGCACCGTGCCGCAGGCCCTGCGCCGCCTGGGCTACCAGGAGGAGCAGATCGAGGCGGTCGTCGCCCACATCGCCGAGCACGGCAATGTGATCGACGCGCCCGGCCTCAAGCTCGAGCACTACGACGTGTTCGACTGCGCCATGGGCGAGCGCTCCATCTCGGCGATGGGCCACGTCCGCATGATGGCCGCGATCCAGCCGTGGATCTCCGGCGCCCTCTCCAAGACGGTCAACCTGCCGGAGACGGCGACCGTCGAGGACGTAGAGGAGGTGTACTTCGAGGCCTGGAAGATGGGCGTCAAGGCGCTCGCCATCTACCGCGACAACTGCAAGGTCGGCCAGCCCCTCTCCGCCAAGAAGAAGGAGGCGGAGAAGGCCGAGGTGACGGCGAAGACCGAGGCGACGATCCGCGAGACCGTCGAGAAGGTCGTCGAGTACCGTCCGGTCCGCAAGCGCCTCCCCAAGGGCCGTCCCGGTATCACCACCTCCTTCACCGTCGGTGGCGCCGAGGGCTACATGACCGCCAACTCCTACCCGGACGACGGTCTCGGCGAGGTCTTCCTCAAGATGTCGAAGCAGGGCTCCACGCTCGCGGGCATGATGGACGCCTTCTCCATCGCCGTCTCGGTCGGCCTGCAGTACGGGGTGCCGCTGGAGACCTACGTCTCCAAGTTCACCAACATGCGCTTCGAGCCGGCCGGCATGACGGACGACCCGGACGTGCGGATGGCGCAGTCGATCGTCGACTACATCTTCCGCCGCCTGGCGCTCGACTTCCTGCCCTTCGAGACGCGCTCCGCCCTCGGCATCCACTCCGCCGAGGAGCGCCAGCGTCACCTGGAGACGGGCTCCTACGAGCCCACCGAGGACGAGGTCGACGTCGAGGGCCTGGCTCAGTCGGCTCCGCTCGCCCAGGAGCTGAAGGCCGTGGAGACGCCCAAGGCCGAGGCCGCCGCCGCGGTGCCGGCCCCGCAGCAGGCGCACACCAGCGCGGAGCTCGTCGAGATGCAGCTGGGCATCCAGGCGGACGCCCCGCTCTGCTTCTCCTGCGGGACGAAGATGCAGCGCGCAGGCTCCTGCTACATCTGCGAGGGCTGCGGTTCCACCAGCGGTTGCAGCTGAACCGACGGCGCCGGGGCTGACGCGGCGGTGACGAGCCACCGCCGCTCAGCACCCTGATCCGCGTGCACGAGAGGGAGTCGACCCACACGGGTCGGCTCCCTCTTCGCGTGCAAGGAGCTGCCTAGAGTGCGCCCATGGCGGCGGCGAACGCGGTGAGGTCGCCGTCGAAGCCGTGCACGGTCTCGTGGAAGGACCACTCTCCCTCGGCGTCCCGCACGAACTCCGCGACGGTGGCGGCAGGGCTCTCTCTCACCTGCGAGAAATCGTGCTCAGAGAGGTCTGTGTATCCCTCCCGCACGCGCACCGCCGTGTGCGACACGTCGCCGAACACCTTGGCCGGGCCTTCCCCGGGCTCGCCCTGTTGAATCGCCACGCCCACGACCACGCGCGTGAAGCGCGGTGCCAGGCGCTCCAGCTCCAGCGTCATGACCTCGTCGTACCCGAATCCCTGACCGGTGCGGCTGTCCCGGTCCAGCGTGATGGTGCCGTCAGGCGAACGGCTGTCGAAGTGCACGACGTACTCGGGCGTGCCCTGCGGGTCCTCGCCCGTGTAGGCCGCCGCCACGAGGTCCAGGTCGTGGGGAGGCGAGCCGATCGGGCTCGGGTCCCACTTCAACCCGACCTCGGCCTTCTCGATCCCCTTGCGGAGGCTGCTCACCGAACTCCCCCTTCTCGGTGCGATGTCTGAGTGCTACTGGACACGCTACGTCGTCCCACCGACAACAGGCGGACCGACCGTTTCCCGTCGGCCATGCGCGTGCGCCCCCTGAAGTCCCCGTGCTCCGGCCAAGAGTGACACCGTGTCATGCGTCGCGCCGTACCATGGCGCGGTGCTGGTCAAGTGGATTCGCTGCACCGTCGTGGACCGTCGGGGGTTCGAGCGGGGGCAGCGGAAATGGGCGGGGCTTCTCGGGGAGCCGGGGTTCAGGGGACAGGGCGGAGGCTGGAGCAGAAGGCAGCCTGACGTGGCGCACGTGATCGGATTCTGGGAGAGCCGGGCCTTCTACGACTCCTTCATGGCGCGTTCCCACGACCGGCTGGCGTCGGCGCAGGTGGGCACGTTCAAAGACATACAGGTGAAGCTTTTCGATCACAGCTTCGACGTGAAGACCGGTTTCGAGGCCAAGTTCGCGGATGCGGACGTGGTGCGGCTCGCGCACCTGAAGGTGCACGCCGACCGGGCCGAGCACTTCACCTTGATGCAGCAGAAGGTCTGGAATCCAGCCATGGCCGGGTCTCCAGGAATGGTCCGAGGGCTCTTCGGTGAGGCACCGGAGGCTGAGTTCCTGGTGCTCTCCATGTGGCGCTCGGCCGCGGAGCACGGCAAGTACCAGGTCGACCGGGTGGAACGCTTGTCGGCCAGGGCGCAGACGGAGACCGACATCGCGGGGGTGAGCGGCGACATCGTGGGACTCGAGCCGAGCTGGACGGTGTGAACGCGGCTCACGCGCGCGTCTGCTGTGAGGCGGTGTCTCCCCGAGGTGGTGTCTCCGAGGCGGGGTCCTCTACGCCGGATGGCGCCCGCACGGGTGCTCGGAACCTGCCGGATCGATCTACTGTTCTGGCATGGCACGACCACGGCGCATCGTTCTGGTCCGGCACGGCGAGTCCGAGGGCAACGCGGACGACACCGTGTACGAGCGCGAGCCCGATCATGCCCTGGCGCTCACCGGAAAGGGCCGGCTGCAGGCCGACGAGACCGGCCGTGAGCTGCGGGCTCTCTTCGGTCGTGAGCGGGTGAGTGTCTACGTGTCCCCGTATCGCCGCACCCACGAGACCTTCCGCGCCTTCCGCCTCGATCCGGACCTGGTACGCGTGCGCGAGGAGCCGCGCCTGCGGGAACAGGACTGGGGGAACTGGCAGGACCGCGACGACGTACGGCTCCAGAAGGCGTACCGCGACGCGTACGGGCACTTCTTCTACCGATTCGCACAGGGGGAGTCGGGCGCGGACGTGTACGACCGGGTGGGCGCCTTCCTGGAGAGCCTGTACCGCAGCTTCGAGGACCCCGGCCACCCGCCGAACGTCCTGCTGGTGACCCACGGGCTCACCATGCGGCTCTTCTGCATGCGCTGGTTCCACTGGAGTGTGGCGGACTTCGAATCGCTGTCGAACCCGGGGAACGGGGAGACGCGCTCGCTCGTTCTCGGGGAGAACGGCAAGTACACCCTGGACCGGCCGTTCGAGCGATGGCGTGAACCTGAGCCCTATGGGATCACCGGTTAGAGTGGCAGTGCGATGATCGCTGATTCCTCTCCCGAAGGGCGCCTGCACCGCGCCCTGTCCAGCCTGCGCGGCCTCTCCGTGGGGGACGCGCTCGGATCCCAGTTCTTCGTCCCGGAGAACTATCCCCTGCTCAAGAGCCGTGGCCTGCCCGAGGGCCCCTGGCAGTGGACCGACGACACCGAGATGGCCTGCTCCGTCGTGGCCGTCCTGGCCGCACACCGACGCATCGACCAGGACGAGCTCGCCCGGTCGTTCGCCGAGCACCACGACTTCGACCGCGGCTACGGCCCCGCGGTGAACAGACTGCTCCGCCTCGTCCGCGAGGGCGGCGACTGGCGGTCCCTGGCCTCGGCACTCTTCAAGGGCCAGGGCTCGTGGGGCAACGGCGCGGCGATGCGGATCGCCCCCTTGGGTGCCTACTACGCCGACGACCCCGAGCAGGCCACGCACCAGGCGGAGATCTCGGCCTACCCGACGCACCAGCATCGTGAGGCCGTCGTGGGCGCCATGGCGGTGGCCGCGGCCGCAGCGCTGGCCGCGGCACCGACCGGACCGCCCACGCCGGGAGACCTCCTGGACGGAGTCGTCGCCCTCGTGCCGCGCAGTGCCGTGGGCGCGGGGCTGCGCAGGGCCAGGGACATGCTCGACTACGGAGACCCAGGGACCGTCGCCGCGGTGCTCGGCTGCGGTCGGCGCACTTCCGCCCACGACACCGTCCCGTTCGCCCTGTGGTCGGCCGCCCGTGGGCTCGGCGACTTCGAGGGTGCCTTCTGGAGTACCGCGCAGGTGGGCGGTGATGTGGACACCACCTGTGCGATCGTCGGCGGTGTCGTCGCCGGGGGCCAGGGAAGCCCGCCGGCCGCCTGGCTCGACCGGACCGAGGCTCTCCCGGGATGGGTTCCGGCGGCGGCTTCTCGCAGCTGACCAGGCGGGCGTACGGAGGCCCGCGACGCCGAGAGGAAGCCTCGCCTCTCGCGTGCGGGCGTCGCGCAGTGCCGTGGGTGGGTGCCGGGCCGCTTGTCGCTCGGCGGACCCGGCACCCACGGCAGCGTGCTGCGCTCTTCCTCGCTTCCTCAGCCTGCGGCGGGCCCGGCGACACCCGAGAGCGCGTCGAGATCGCTCTTGCGCACCTTGACGACCACCAGGGCGACGGCGAGGGCCAGCACCGCCATGGCCGCGGCCGGTATGAAGGCCGTCGAGATGCCGTGCGCCAGTACTTCGTGCCCCCAGGGAGCCGGGAGTTCGTGGGACTTGAGGAACTCCGCCTTCTGTTCGGGCGAGGCGTGGGCCATGAAGTCCGGCAGTTGCGCCTTGGCCTCGTCCCGGCTCGCCGAACCGAAGACGGTGGTGAGGATCGACAGGCCCAGAGATCCGCCCACCTGCTGGGTCGCGTTGAGCAGGCCGGACGCCGCGCCCGCTTCGTGCGGTGCGACACCGGAGACGGCCGTCACGGTGAGCGTCACGAAGTTCAGCCCCATGCCGACGCCGAACACCAGCATCGGGCCGAGTACGCCTCCGAGGTAGGAGCTTCCGGGCGTCACGAAGGTCTGCCAGGTCAGTCCGACCACGGCGAGCGCGGTGCCGGCGGCCATGAACGGTTTCGGCCCGAGCGTCGGCAGGAACCGCTGGGACACACCGGCTCCGACCGCGATCGCCGCCGTGACCGGCAGGAACGCGAGTCCGGCCTTGATCGGCGAGTAGCCCAGCACGTTCTGCACGAAGAGGACGATGAAGAAGAACATGCCGAACATCGCCGCGGCGAGGCTGAGCATGATCACGTACGTCCCCGAACGATTGCGGTCCGCGAACATCCGCAACGGGGTGATCGGGTCCTTGGCGCGCCTTTCGACGGCCGCGAACGCGAGCAGCAGGACGACCGAGGCGCCGAACGAGCCCAGCGTGAGGCTGTCACGCCAGCCTTCCTCGGAGGCCCGGATGAACCCGTAGACGAGTGCCACCATGCCGAACGTCGAGGTCAGCGCACCGGCGATGTCGAAACTGCCTGGATGGCGGTCCGACTCCGCGATGTACAGAGGCGCGAGGACGGCGATGAGGATGCCGATGGGAACGTTCACGAACAGGACCCAGCGCCAGTCCAGCCAGTCCGTGAGCATGCCGCCGGCGAGCAGTCCCACTGCGCCACCGCCGGCGGAGACGGCCGCGAAGACGCCGAACGCCCGATTCCGCTCCGGGCCTTCGGGGAAGGTCGTGGTGATGAGGGCGAGGGACGTGGGCGAGGCGATGGCGCCACCGACGCCCTGCAGGGCGCGGGCCGCCAGCAGCTGCCAGGGCTCCTGGGCCAGGCCACCCAGCAAGGAGGCGGCGGTGAACAGCAGGATGCCGGTCATGAAGACCCGGCGGCGTCCCAGGATGTCCCCGGCCCGGCCGCCCAGCAGCAGCATGCCGCCGAAGGTGAGGGTGTACGCGCTCACCACCCAGGTCAGGTCGGTGGTGGAGAACTTGAGGGCGTCCTGAATGTGCGGGAGCGCGATGTTCACAATCGTCGCGTCGAGGACCACCATGAGTTGGCAGGCCGCGATGACGGTGAGAGCGAGGCCGGGGTGCCCCTCCCGACGGGCAGCCCCGGGCTTCTGATCATGGATCAACTGAGAGGTTGTCACTATGGATCCCCCACGAGAGCATGAGTGAACGTACCCGTTCACTGTGACGTCAACGGTAGTGAGTCCCCTTCAGTGAACGCAACCGTTCACTGAACTCGTTGCCGTGTGTTCCGGGCCACTCCCGGCCCCTCTCGGACCGCTCAACGGAGAGATGACAATGGACAGTTCACGCTGGAGGACCGCTCCGCCGCCGGGCGCCGCGGCTCTGCGCAGGCGTGGCGCCGTGCTCGAACAGGCGATTCTGGACGCCGCGTTGGACCAGCTCAGTACGGTCGGCTGGAACGGGATGACGATGGAGGGCGTCGCCGCGGGCGCTCAGACGGGCAAGGCCGCGGTGTACCGGCGCTGGCCGTCCAAGGAGGACCTCGTCGTGGACGCCCTCCAGGCGGGTCTGCCGAAACTGGACTCCGCGCCCGACTGCGGCGGCGTCCGTGAGGACCTGCTGGAGCTGTGCCGGCAGATGCGGGAGGCGATGTACTCGCGCCCCGGATTCGCGCTGCGCTCGGTGCTTCACGAATGCGACACGTTCACCGCGGAGCGGTTCCATGCCGTGATCGTCGAAGGCGTCGTCGAGCCCGGCGTCGAGCTGATCAAGGAGGTCCTGCGCCGGGGGATCGAGCGGGGCGAGGTGCGCTCCGACGCCGTCGACGCTTATGTGTGCGACGTGATCCCCGCGCTGATGATGTACCGCTCGAAGGTGTGCGGGAGCGAATGGCAGGAGGTGGACCTGGTCGGGATGATCGACCGGGTGATGGTGCCGCTGCTGGTGCCTCGCCCCGTTTGAGGGCGGGCCGGTGTCACCGGCCCCGTCGGGCGGCGTACGCTTGATGCGCCATGCCGTACGAACCACCCACCCACACCGTCGAGCGCTCACTGCGCGCCACCACCGGTGCCAAGATCATCGCCGGTGTCGACGAGGTCGGCCGGGGAGCCTGGGCCGGTCCCGTCACGGTGTGTGCCGCCGTCACCGGGCTGCGCCGCCCGCCCGAGGGGCTGACCGACTCCAAGCTGATCAGCCCCAAGCGCCGAGAGACGCTCGCCGATCTGCTGGAGGGCTGGGTGACGGCGCACGCGCTCGGTCACGCGTCCCCCGAGGAGATCGACGACCTGGGGATGACCGCCGCGCTCCGGCTCGCCGCCGTGCGGGCCCTGGAGGGCCTGCCGGTGCGCCCGGATGCGGTCATCCTGGACGGGAAGCACGACTACCTGGGTACCCCGTGGAAGGTCCGCACGGTGATCAAGGGGGACCGCTCCTGCATCGCCGTCGCCGCGGCGTCGGTGATCGCGAAGGTCCGTCGCGACAAAATGATGGCCGAATTGGGCATCGACCATGCAGACTTCGGGTTTGCGGCCAACGCCGGATACCCGTCGCCGGTGCATCGCGCCGCGTTGGAGGAGCGGGGACCCACTCCGTACCACCGACTGTCGTGGGCGTATCTTGATGCGCTGCCCCAGTGGCGGCACCTCAAGAAGGCCCGCAGCTGGGCGGATGCCGGCGTTCCTGAGATCGAGGGCCAGCTCGGCTTCGACTTCTGACCGTCGTACTCGCACTGACGTGCCACCCGGTGGCGCGATTCGCACCTGCGTTTGATAGATATCAGCTCATGCCTCTCATTCCCGAGGAGCCTCAGATTCACGAGAGTGCCCAGGGTCCCCGCGCGACTCCGGCCAGTGGCCGTACCGCGCCGACCCCTCGCCCCGTACCCGGCCCGCGTCCCGCGGCGCCGCCGCGACCCGGTCGTCCGGGTCCCGCAAGGCCCACGCCGCCCGCGCAGCGCACGTCGCGCGAGTCGGCCGGTGCCCCCAGGCCGGGACCGAAGGTCCCGTCCGCCCCGTCCGCTGCCGCCGCGGCGCAGGTCCAGCTCATCCCGGCCTCGGCCGAGGGCGCACTGGACGCGGCCGAGGAAGCCGTCGACCTGCTGCTCGACTCCGGTCGCGCGCCGGGAGAGGTGCTCGTGATCACCACGGGCGACCCGCACCCGTGGGCGGCGCACGAGCTGTCGTTCGGCGCCGATGCCTACTGGGCGCAGCACGACGCGGGAGACGACGTCTTCTACGCCGACGCCGCCGCTCTGAACCGTGCCGCGTCCCGGCCGGTGGTCGTCGTCGCCGTCAACGGGGGCGACGAGGCGGCCGGCGCGGCTCTCCCGCTCGCTCTCGGCAGGGCCGGATCCCTGCTGATCGTGTGCGGCGACCCGGAGCGCATCAACGCGCTGCTGGGCGCCGGGGTCTGACGCGCCGCCTGCCGGCTGCCCGCACCGCACGGCGGTGACCGGGGAGCCCGGCAGGCCGGTGCGCGGCCGTCGCCGGCCCGGTCAGCGCGCGGCTGCCCGCCGCAGCATCTCTGTCGCCGCGCCACCCGCGCGCGGCGCCGACACCTCGGCGCTGCCCAGGCTCTCCGGCGCGGAACCGAGTCCCGGACTGCGGCCCCCGCGGCCCTCTCCGAGTACCTGCCAGCCGTCGCGCGTCATGGTGATGTACGCACCGCAGCGCAGCCCGTGCAGGGTGCAGGCATCACGCAGGCCCCACATCCACGCGCCGTCCTCCTCTGTCCAGCGGGCATCGCCCTCGCGGCAGTAGAGCAGCACGGCCGTGCGCACGGGGGTGCGGCGGCGCAGATCGTGCGGGATCACCCGGCGAAGCTGCGAGAGCAGAGAGTTGCGGAACGTCCAGCCGTCGGTGTGGCTCTCGCGCCGGGTGAACGACGCGCTCGCGCGCAGCCGTTCCTCCGGATCGAGCACGGCCACCACGGCCGTCTGCGGTATCGGTCCGTGGCGGGCGTGCAGGCCGGTGACGACCTCGCGCGGATTGCGCAGCAGCGGAATTCCGGCTGCGGCCCACTCCGCGGGTTCGAGCAGCCTGGTAGGTCGGTTGACGGAATCGGTGGACCTCTCGGTGCGCATCGAGGACGCGGACATCGATGCCGCCGAGGACGGAGCGAATCCGAAGGTCACGGTCCTCCCTTCGGCTGGTCGCCCAGGAGGGCAGGTCGGACTGGGGGAGCGCGCCGCGGCACAGCCCTACCGGACCACGGGAGCCGCGCGGGGAGCACTCCCGATTCTTCCCGTCGTACTGGCACTCGGCAACGAGCAATTGGCACCCGAGACCGGTATCTGGCGATGTGTCACCAATATCCCTGCCCATAGGTTGGACACCCGTCCGCCCGAGGGCGCCGCAGGCGCCCACGACGGGGGCATGCGCAGGTCGCTCAGCCCTGGACGGCCAGGACCAGCGGCAACACCCCCTCGGCGCCGGACCGTCGCAGCAGCCGGGCCGCCATGGCGAGGGTCCAGCCCGTCTCGGTGTAGTCGTCCACGAGCAGCACCGGTCCTCCTGCGGTGGCGAGAGCCTCGGCCAGCTCCGGTGGGAGCACCAAGGTGCCTTCCAGGGCGCGCAGTCGCTGCGCACTGTTACTGCGAGGCATGTGCGCCGTGTCGCTGCCCGGCAGATAGCCGATCTGTCCGAGGAACGGCATCCGGCCGACCTGCGCGATCCCGCGGCCCAACGAGTCGATCAGCCGGGGCCGGGTGTGCGACGCCATCGTGACCACGCCCACTGGGCGCGGCGACGCCGAGGCGGCGCCGGACGCCCAGCCCCCGGGCCCCTTCGCCCAGTCGGCGAGCACCTCGACGACGGCCCGCGCCACGTCGTCCGGCACAGGGCCGTCGCCGGCCTGCGGCGTGAGCATGGGGCGCAGCCGGTTGCCCCAGCCGATGTCCGAGAGGCGGCCCAGCGCACGGCCGGAAGCCGCCTGCTCACCGGCAGGGATGCGGCCCTTCAGGTCGATGCCGACCGCGGCAAGACCGGTGGGCCACATCTTGCGCGGCTCCACCTCCACTCCGGGACGGCCGAGTTCGCCACGCGCGGAGGCGAGCGCCTCCGGCGAGACAGAGCTGTCGAAGCGGCCCCCTGCGCAGTTGTCACAGCGCCCGCAGGGGGCCGCTGCCTCGTCGTCCAGCTGACGGCGCAGGAACTCCATGCGGCACCCCGACGTCGTCGCGTAATCACGCATGGCCTGCTGCTCGGCCTCGCGCTGCTTGGCGACCCAGGCGTAGCGCTCGGTGTCGTAGACCCATGGCCGGCCCGTCGCGATCCAGCCGCCCTTCACACGGTGCACCGCACCGTCCACGTCGAGCACCTTGAGCATGGTCTCCAGGCGCGAGCGGCGCAGCTCCACCAGCGGTTCGAGTGCGGGCAGGGACAGGGGCCGCTCGGCGCCGGCGAGCACGTCGAGCGTGCGCCGTACCTGCTCCTCCGGCGGGAAGGCCAGCGAGGCGAAGTAGCGCCAGATCGCCTCGTCCTCCTTGCCGGGGAGCAGCAGTACCTCGGCGTGCTCGACACCGCGCCCGGCTCGCCCCACCTGCTGGTAGTACGCGATGGGCGAGGACGGCGAGCCGAGGTGCACCACGAAGCCGAGATCGGGTTTGTCGAACCCCATCCCCAGCGCCGACGTCGCCACGAGTGCCTTCACCCGGTTA
>NZ_WWIA01000500.1 GCF_009870065.1 Streptomyces sp. SID5785
GCTCGGCCTGACCGGGACGGGGGACGGCTCGTGAGGCGGGTCCTCGCGGGGGTGGGACTCGCCGCGGCCGTCGCCCTGTGCGGGGCGGGCACCTGGTCCTACGCCCAGGCACGCACCGACGACGATCTCGCGTACGCGCGCGCCCGGGACGCCGCGCTCGACGACGGCCGCGCCGCCGTCGCCACGCTGTCCACGCTGGACGCGTCGTCGGCGGCCCGCGCCAAGTCCGGCATCGGCACCTGGAAGTCGGTCACCTCGGGCCCGCTCCACACCGAGCTCGGCAAGCTGTCCCCGGCGGCCGGGGCGTCCTCGCGCGGCATCGTCACCGATGCCGCGGTCACCGCGCTCGACGACCACGCGGGCACCGCCAAGCTCATCGCCACGCTGCGCGTCGAGACGACCCCGAAGGGCGCGAAGTCCCCGACGACGGACCGCAAACGCCTGGAGGCGACGCTCGACCGGGCGGAGGACGGGACATGGAAGGTACGCGCCCTGAACGCGATCCCGGTGACGGGGGTGACGAAGTGAGCCGCACCGAGACGGACGCGACGGCCGACCCGACGGCCGACCCGACGGCCGACCCGACGGCGGAGCCCGAGCCGGAGGCCGCCGAGCCGGACACCGCACCCGGGCTCGATGCCGACGCACCGGACGGCGCCGAGGAGAGCGCGGACCAGGCAGCCCGCGGGCTGCGGGGCCGCCTCGGCGGGATCGCGGTGCTCGTCACCGCGGTCGTGCTGGCCCTCGCCGGCGGCCTGCTCCTCCAGCAGGCGCACGCGCTGCGCAGCACCGACGGCGCCCGCAACCACGCCCTGACCGACGCCGCCGCCACCGCCCGGGTGAACGGGGACGTCAGCAGCGCTCTCGCCAAGGTGTTCTCGTACACGCCCGACGGCACCGACGCCACCGTGCGCTCCGCGCGCGGCGCCCTGTCGGGGCGCGCCGCCGAGCAGTACGCCCAGCTCTTCGCCCGGGTCAGGGCGCAGGTGCGGGACCAGAAGGTGACGCTGTCGACGCAGGCCGTGCGGGTCGGCACCGTCAGCCTGCGCGGCCGCACCGCGCACCTGCTCGTCTTCCTCGACCAGACCGCCACGCGCGGTTCCAAGAAACCCACGACGTCCGCCGCCCAGCTGTCCGTCACCGCTGAACTGCGCGCGGACGTCTGGCGGATCGTCGACATCAAGGCGCGTTGACCGTGAAAGGGACCCGGATGGACCGCATCGGCCGGCCGCTGCTGCTCGCGGCGCTCGCCCTGACCCTCGTCGCCGCCGCCTTCGCCGCCTGGGGCGGCTGGTCCTGGTACGGCGCCGCCCACGACGACACCGCCTCCTACGCCACCGCCCGCGACAACGCCCTGGAGGCGGGGGAGCAGGCCGTGCAGAACCTCAACACCCTCGACCACAAGAAGCTCGCCGACGGCCTCGACCTCTGGGAGACCTCCACCACGGGGGCGCTGCACACTCAACTCGTCGACGGCCGCTCGGCGTTCGAGAAGCAGGTACGCGAGGCGAAGACGGTCAGCACCGCGAAGGTCCTCGACGGCGCGCTCACCGAACTCGACGCGCGGGCGGGCAAGGCCCGCGTCCTGGTCGCCCTGCGCGTCACCGTCACCGCGTCCGGCGGCAAGTCCTCCGAGAAGGACAGCCGGATGCTCGGCGAACTCACCCGCACCGACGGCCACTGGAAGCTCAGCGCGCTCGGCCAGGCCCCGGTCGGCGACACCGCGACGACCGACTGACCGACCCCCCGAACCGACGGGAGCGGACCCCGATGTCCACCACGCGCCACACCACCCGCCACCACCTCAACCGGCAGCGCCGTCTCGCCGCCGTGCCCGCCCCGGAGCGCACCGAGCCGCCGGCCCCGGTGCGGACGCCGGTGCGCGAACGCCCTGCCAAGGCCGAGGCCAAGGCCGAGGGCAAGGCCGAGGCCGAGGGCAGGCGGGCGGCGGCGGCCGCTGCCACGCGCCGCGTCCCCCGCGTCCCCCGTCTCTTCGTCGTGCTCTGCGCGCTGACCCTGCTGCTCGGCGCCTTCGCGGGCTGGGCGTTCAGCCGGGCGCAGAGCCTGCACGACGGGGCCGCACTGCAGAACACGGCGCTCTCCGACCCGGCCCGGACCAGCAAGGTCAAGGGTGAGGCGGAGCGCGCGGTGAACGCGCTGTTCTCGTACGACCAGGCCGATCCGGGGGCGTCGGAGAAGGCCGCCGACCGGCTGCTCACCGGCAAGGCGGTCGAGCAGCACCGCACGCTGCTCGCGCCGGTCCTCGCGCAGGCGAAGAAGCAGAAGACGGTCGTCACCACGACGGTCACCGACAGCGCGGTGGAGCGGATCGACGGCCATCGCGCCCGGGTCCTGGTGTTCGCCGACCAGAGCAGCGCGGGCACCGCCGCGAAGGCGGACGCCGCCGCCGCTTACGCCGGAGCCATGCTCGCCGTCGACCTCGTCGAGAAGGGCGGCACCTGGCGGGTGTCCGGCATCGACACGTTCGGCAGCTGACCCGCACCCCGACCACCGCACGCGACGAACGAAAGGGCCCGACATGCGCAGCCCGCGTATCCGACGCCGCAGCCCGCGCCGCGCCATCCGGCTGAGCCGGGGCCTGCGTGGCACGGCCGTGGCCGTCGCCGCCACCGCTCTGCTCACCGCCTCCCAGGCCCCGGACCTGCTCCGCAGCGCGGGCCACGAGGACCGGGCCGACCGGAGCGACCCGTTCGCCGTGCTCGACGAGCCGCTGCCACCGGTCGCCTCCCAGGGCGACGGCTCGTACCACACCGAACTGCCGCCGCTGAAGGCGCAGGACACGCCGGGCGGCACCACGCCCCCCGCACAGAAGGTGCGGGCCGAGGCGGGCATCCCGGCGTCCGTGCTCGCCGCGTACCGGCGCGCGGAGAAGACGCTGGGCCGCACCGACCCGGGCTGCCGGCTGCCCTGGCAGCTGCTCGCCGGGATCGGCAAGGTGGAGTCGGGGCAGGCGCGCGGAGGTGACGTCGACGCCCACGGCACGACCCGTCACCGGATCACCGGACCGGCGCTGAACGGCGACGGGTTCGCCCTGATCCGCGACACCGAGAACGGCGCCTGGGACGGTGACGCCGTCTACGACCGGGCCGTCGGCCCCATGCAGTTCCTGCCCGGCACCTGGCGCCGCTGGGGCGCGGACGGGAACGGCGACGGCCGCGCCGACCCCAACAACATCTTCGACGCGGCCCTCGGCGCCGGGAACTACCTGTGCGCGGGCGGCCGCGACCTCGGCACCCCGGGCGGCCTGGAGCGCGGCATCCTCAGCTACAACTACTCGCGGGACTACCTGCGGCTCGTCCTGTACTGGATGGAGTTCTACCGCAGCGGCGTGCACACGGTGCCGGACGGCACCGGCGTCGTGCCGGTCAGCCCCGGCGCCGGGTCGAAGACGCCCGCGACGAAGCCGGTCGACGACGACAAGGGCGGCAAGGGCGGTGGCGGCGGCATCGTCATCGGTCCCACCCCGACGAAGACCCCGGGGACCCCGAAGCCGTCCGGTGACCCGACGGGCTCGCCCGACCCGAGCCCCGGCCCCTCCGACAGCGGCACCCCGCCCACCGATCCGCCCACGACGGACCCGGCGACCGATCCGCCCACCGATCCGCCGGTCACCGACGACCCGAGCGACGGGCCCACCGACCCGGGCACCCCGAGCGACTGCCCGTCCGACAGCGCGGACCCGGACGAGAGCCCGAGCCCCTCGGACACCCCGACGGACCCGGCGGACCCGGAGGACGGCGCGTCACCCTGCGCCACACCGGGCGTCTGAGCCGGGCGGCCCCGCGGGCGCCGCGGGGCCCGGGCCCCAGCCGGACCCGACCCGGTAGGTGCCCGCCGCGGGCGCGGTCAGCTCGGTGAACTCGCCGCGCTGCCGCACCCGCAGACACCCGTGCGCGGAGCGCAGCCACGGCGAGTACGCGACGCGCAGCGTCGCCGTGCCCGCCCGCGCGAAGCGGACCGTGACCCGCGCCCCGTCCGAACGGACCACGGACGCGGGCGCGGACACCAGCGGCACCGCCGCCCGCACCCGGTAGATCCGCCAGTGCGCGTCGCGCCACACCGGCCGGAGATAGCCGGTGCCGGCGCGCACCAGGGCGGCCTCCTGCTCGGCGAACCCGTCGGGCTTCCCCTCCGGGAGCACCACGAACCCGACGGCCCACCGGTCCAGCCAGGCCCGGTAGGAGGCCGCGGAGAACGTGCCGTCGTAGAAGAGCCGGCCGCGCTCGACGTCCAGCTGACGGTTCCAGCCGCGCGCCATGTTCACGTGCGGGGCGAGGGCGGTCGCCTCGCGGTGGTTGCGGGCGGGGACGACCTCGACGCGGGTGCGGTCGGCGCCGAGCCGCTCCAGTGCGGTGACGACCCCGTGCGTGCGCGCGGCCCATGCCGGTATCCGCGTCGACACCCGCAGGTCGTCCACCGTCTTCTGCCCGATCCACACCGAGGACCAGACGAGCGCCGCCGCCAGGACGAGCACCTGCACGCGGCGCAGCCCCGGGGTGCGGGCGGCGGCCAGGAACACGGCGGGTGCGGCGAGTTCGGCGAGCCGCTCCACGTTGGTGCCGACGGGGGAGGGCACGAGGTACGTGAGCACGGTGCCCACGGCGTACACGGCCGCCGCCCACCGGGCCGTGCGCCAGCGGGCGGGCCCGGCCACGACCAGAGCGAGCGAGAACAGCACCGGCGGCCAGATCCGGCCGACCGGCATCAACTGCTCGCCGTGGAAGGGGAAGAGCAGCGTCGTCGCCCCGACCACGACGGCCGGCGGCACCAGGAGTGCCGCGGCCCGCGCCCACTGCCGCGCGGGCAGCCACGCGGCGCCGACGACCGTGAGGAAGAGACCGGCGACCGGGGAGGCCAGCGTGGCGAGCGCCGCGCACACCGCGCCGGGCACCCACCGGGGGCGGCCGGTCAGGGCCACGCACGCGCCGAGCCCGCACGCGACGCCCAGCGCGAAGGTGGTGCGGCCCGACGCCACGTTGCACCACAGGGCCAGCGACAGGAGCACCGCGGGAAGCACCGGGCGGCGCACCCCGCAGCGCACGATCAGGACGGCGCCCAGCCAGGACGCGCCGAGTCCGGACAGCACGGTCAGCGGCCGCACTCCGGTCCAGGCCATCACGTAGGGGGAGAGGACCGAGTAGTTGGCGGTGTGCATGCCGCCGTACCAGAACAGGTTGTACGCGGATCCGCCGTGGTCCGCGGCGAACCGGGCCCAGGCCTGCTGCGCCGCGAGGTCGCCGCCGCCCGTGGCGAGGAACAGCGCCCACACCACGTACAGCGGCAGGACGGGCACCGTCGCCCACAGGGCCGCCCGGTGGCGGACGGCCGGACCGGTGAGCCGGATTGCGAGAGACGAGTCGACCGTGGCCACGGAGCTTGATCCTAGGCCGTGTCCGGGCGGGCCGGTGGGCGGATTCAGGAGGTCGGGACCGACACCCGCAGTTCCTTGACGCCGTTGAGCCAGGCCGCGCGCAGCCGTCGCGGGTCCCCGGCGAGCCGCAGGTCGGGGAGGGCGTCCGCGAGGGCGTTGAAGATCAGGTCGATCTCGAGGACCGCGAGGGACTTGCCGAGGCAGAAGTGCGGTCCGCCGCCGCCGAATCCGAGGTGCGGGTTCGGGTCGCGGGTGATGTCGAAGGCGTCCGGGTCGGCGAAGACCTCGGGGTCGTGGTTGGCGGAGGAGTAGAAGATGCCGACCCGGTCGCCCGCCCTGATCTTCTGCCCGCCGAGCTCGGTGTCCTGGGTCGCGGTGCGCTGGAAGGAGACGACGGGGGTGGCCCAGCGCACGATCTCCTCGGCGGCGGTGTCCGGCCGCTCGCGCTTGTAGAGCTCCCACTGGGCGGGGTGGGTGAGGAAGGCGTGCATGCCGTGCGTGATGGCGTTGCGCGTGGTCTCGTTGCCCGCGACGGCCAGCAGGATGACGAAGAAGCCGAACTCGTCGGAGGACAGGTTGCCCTGGTCCTCGGCGGCGACCAGCTGGCTGACGATGTCCTTGGCCGGGCACTCCTTGCGCGCGGCCGCCAGGTTCATCGCGTACGAGACGATCTCCATGGCCGCCTCGGCGCCGACCTCCTCGGTGATCGCGTACTCCGGATCGTCGTACGCCACCATCTTGTTGGACCAGTCGAAGACCTTGGAGCGGTCCTCCTGGGCGATGCCGATCAGCTCCGCGATGGCCTGGAGCGGCAGTTCCACGGCGACGTCGGTGACGAAGTCGAACGAGCCGTCGCGCTCGGCCCGTTCCACCGCCTTGGCCACGATGTCCCCGGCCCGGGCGCGCAGGGTGTCCTCGAGCGAGCGGATGGCGCGCGGGGTGAAGCCGCGCTGCACGATCTGCCGCACCCGGGTGTGCTCGGGCGGGTCCATGTTCAGCATGATCAGCTTCTGCACCTCGATCTGGTCGCGCTGGATCGAGGAGTTGAAACGGATGACGGCGGTGTTGACGTTGGAGGAGTAGATCTCCGGGTGAGTGGAGACGTATTTGACGTCCGCGTGCCGGGTCACCGCCCAGTAGCCCGCGTCCGCGAATCCCGATATCCCGGGCTCCTGCGGAATCCAGCGAACCGGTTCGGCCTGCCGCAGCTGGGCGAACTCCGGGTAGGGCACACGGTCTTGCAGCAGATCGGGGTCCGTGAAGTCGAACCCGTCGGGCAGCGCGGGGCACGGCATGGGGTCACTCCCGAAGTCGTCCTGACTCGTTGCGGGCTCGGGTCTGACGACCCGTCAGTTCTGGCTGGAAAGGTAATAACGGGTTCTAGAAGTGGCAAGGCCCGTGGAGGTGTCGGTTCGGTGCGATGTCCGTGCACGCCCCTTGCGTACCCGGGGTAATCGCATCGAGACTGCACGGAGAACTGGTACTCGTTCTAGTTTTTGGCGTCTTCTGTTGGTCCGGGAATGCGTGGAGAGGACGAAGGTCATGGCAGCGGAGCCCGTCATCGTCGAAGCCGTACGTACCCCGATCGGCAAGCGCGGTGGCGCGCTGGCCAATCTCCATCCCGCGTATCTCCTCGGCGAGACCTACCGGGAACTCCTCGGCCGCACCGGCATCCACGCGGACTGCGTCGAGCAGATCGTCGGCGGCACCGTCACCCACGCCGGCGAGCAGTCCATGAACCCGGCCCGCACCGCCTGGCTCACCATGGGCCTGCCCTACGAGACTGCGGCGACCACCGTCGACTGCCAATGCGGCTCCTCCCAGCAGGCCTCGCACATGACCGCCAACATGATCGCCGCCGGGGTCATCGACGTCGGCATCTCCTGCGGCGTCGAGGCCATGTCACGCGTCCCGCTCGGCTCCGGCTCCAAGCACGGCCCCGGCAAGCCGTTCCCCGACGAGTGGAACGTGGACCTGCCCAACCAGTTCGAGGCCGCCGAGCGCATCGCCCGCCGCCGCGGACTCACCCGGGAGAACGTCGACTCCCTCGGCCTCATCTCGCAGGAGCGGGCCGCCGCGGCCTGGGCCGAGGAGCGCTTCAAGCGCGAGACGTTCGCCGTCCAGGTGCCCACCACCGAGGACGAACAGGCCGCGGGGCAGGGCATGTGGCGGCTCGTCGACCGCGACGAGGGCCTGCGGGACACCACCATGGACGGCCTCGCGGGCCTCAAGCCCGTCATGCCGACCGCCGTCCACACCGCGGGCAACTCCTCCCAGATCTCCGACGGCGCCTGCGCCGTCCTGTGGGCCTCCAAGCGCATGGCCCGCGCCCTCAAGCTCAAGCCGCGCGCCCGCATCGTCGCCCAGGCGCTCGTCGGCTCCGACCCGCACTACCACCTCGACGGACCGGTCGACGCGACCCGCGCCGTCCTCGGCAAGGCCGGCATGTCCCTCAAGGACATCGACCTCGTCGAGATCAACGAGGCCTTCGCGTCGGTCGTCCTCAGCTGGGCCCAGGTCTTCGAACAGGACCTGGAGAAGGTCAACGTGAACGGCGGCGCGATCGCCCTCGGCCACCCCGTCGGCGCCACCGGGGCCCGGCTCATCACGACGGCCCTGCACGAACTCGAGCGCCGCGACAAGGAGTTCGCCCTCATCACCATGTGCGCGGGCGGCGCGCTCGCCACCGGCACGATCATCCAGCGCCTCTGACCGTGCCGCGGGGGATGCCCCCTGGTCCGGGGTGGTCCTAGGTCCACCCCCGGTCAGGGGGCGGCTCGGATGTCCCGGCCCGCACCCCGAAACCTACGGTCGTGGCATGACCCAGAGCACGCACAACTCCCTTGCCGGCCACGCCGTTTCGCGCCGCCGCCGGGGCCTCGCCGCCGTCGCCGCCCTGCTCCTGGCCGGCGGTCTCGCCGCCCCCGCGGCGGCCGTGGCCGACGGCTCGCCGGCCGCCGCGCAGCACCACCGCACCACGGACCGGCGCGGCTCCCTCCTGTCCGTCACCCCGCTCGCCGCGCTCGACCGCGCCGGGGTCCAGCGGTGGCTCACCGCACAGGACATGGACACCAGCCGCGTCCGGCACGGCGTCCGCGCCTACCGGCTCACCTACCGCACCGTCGACCCGTACGGCCGCCCCACCACCGCGACCGGGCTGCTGACCCTGCCGACCGGCGGACCCCACCGCCTCGACATCGTCTCCGACACCCACGGCACCATGGTCCACCGCGACTACGCGCCCTCCGTCACCACCGACTTCGGCCGCGTCCCCTCCTACCTCAACGCCGCCGCGGGCCGCGCCGTCGCCGCCCCCGACTACCTCGGCCTCGGCAAGGGGCCCGGCCGCCACCCGTACATGGACACGGCCTCCTCCGTCACCGCCTCCCTCGACATGCTGCGCGCCGCCCGGCACGCCGCCGCCGGGCTCGGCCGCCCGCTCACCGGCGACGTCTACGCCACCGGCTTCTCCCAGGGCGGCCAGGTCGCCATGGCCCTCGGCAAGGCCCTGGAGGACGACTCGCCGGGGCGCGAGCGCCCGTTCAGACTCCGCGCCCTCGCCCCGGTCTCCGGCCCCTACGACCTGTCGGGCCAGGAGATCCCGGCCCTCTTCGACGGCCGCGTCAACGACACCAGCGGCCTCTTCTACACCGCGTACTTCCTCGTCGCCCAGAACCGGCTGCACCCGCTCTACCGGGACCCCGCCGAGGCCTTCCGCGCCCCCTACGCCGACCGCGTCGAGGCGCTGTTCGACGGCGAGCACGAGGAGGAGGACATCATCGCCGCCCTCCCGCCCACCGCGAAGGAGCTCCTCACCCCCGCCTTCTGGGCCCGGATGCAGCACCCCACGGGCGCCCTCGAGAAGACGCTGGAGGCCAACGACACGGCCTGCGCCTGGAAGCCGTCCGCCCCGGTCCGTCTGTACGCGGCGTCCGGCGACACCGACGTCCCGATCGGCAACGCCCGCAGCTGCGCCGACCGGCTCGCGGCCCGCGGCGCCGTCGCCCCGGTCCTCGACCAGGGCGACACGGACCACTTCGGCGGCTACAAGGCGTCCGCCCCGCAGGTCACCCGCTGGTTCGACGAGATCTCCCGGCACGACCGGAACGACCGGGGTGAGCGCTCCTAACTCCCGCCCGCGGGCGGCGCGGAGCGCGGAGCGTCGCCGTCGGGGGCGACCGGGGTCTCGATGGCGACCGGCCCCTCGAAGGCGACCGGGGCCTCGAACGCGGCCCGCCGCGTCGCCCGCCGCAGCGCCTTCAGGACCGCGCCGCCCACCACCAGCGTCAGCACCACGGTCAGCGCCGCCCGCCCCAGGTCCCAGCCCAGCGACGTCGCCACGCAGTACGCCAGGAACCGGGCCAGGTTCTCGTGCAGCGCCGCGTCCGGCCGGTACGAGACCGACGAGGCCAGGGCGTTCATGAACGGCCAGCCCGCCAGGTTCATCAGCGTCCCGTACGCGAACGCCGCCACGAAGCCGTACGCCGCCAGCATCACCCGCTCGGCCCGGCCGCGCAGCCGGTGCGGGCCCGGCAGCAGCCCGGCGCCCATCGTGAACCAGCCCATCGACAGCATCTGGAACGGCATCCACGGCCCGACCCCGCCGGTCAGCAGCGCCGACGCGAACATGCTCAACGAGCCGAGCACGAAACCGAACCCGGGCCCCAGCACCCGCCCGCTCAGCACCATCAGGAAGAACATCGGCTCCAGCCCCGCCGTGCCCGCCCCGATCGGCCGGAGCGCCGCACCGGCCGCGGCCAGGACCCCGAGCATCGCGACCGCCTTCGGCCCCATCCCGGACTCCGAGATCGTCGCCGCGACCACCGCGACGAGCAGCACGAGCAGCCCCGCGAAGAGCCACGGGGCGTCCTGCGCATGGGCGTTCACCTGCGACCCCGGGCCCGTGATCAGCGGCCAGCCGATCGCCGCGATCCCCACGGCGCCGACCAGCAGCAGCGCCGCCACCGACCGCGGTCCCAGCCGCACCGCCCGCACCTGCCGGCCGGCGCCGCTCATGCCAGCGCCTCCTCGACCTGCGCGACGGTCAGCCACTCCTGCGGAGCGAGGATCTTCGCGACCTGCGGGGCGAACGACGGGGACGACACGACGATCTCCGGGGTCGGCCCGTCCGCGACGATCTCGCCGTCCGCCAGGATCGCGACCCGGTCGGTCAGCTCGGCGGCCAGCTCCACGTCGTGCGTGGCCATGAGCACCGCGTGCCCGGCGTCGGCGAGCCGCCGCAGGATCGCGACCAGCCGGCCCTTCGCCGCGTAGTCCAGTCCCCGGGTCGGCTCGTCGAGCAGCAGCAGGGGAGGGGCGGCGGTCAGCACGATCGCCAGCGCGAGCGTGAGCCGCTGTCCCTCGGACAGGTCGCGGGGATGGGTGGCGTCGTCGATCCCGGGCAGCAGCTCGGTCAGCAGTCCCCGGCAGGTCCCGGGCTCGGCGCCCGCGTCCTGGTCGGCGGCCACGCACTCGGCCCCCACGGTGTCCGCGCACAGCAGATCGCGCGGCTCCTGCGGCACGAGCCCCACCGTCCGGATCAGCTCGCGCGGCTGCACCCGCCGGGGGTCCATCCCGCCGACCCGCACGTCCCCCGCGCCGACCTTCACCATCCCGACCAACGCGCCAAGCAGTGTGGATTTCCCGGCCCCGTTGCGCCCCATGAGCGCGACGATCTCACCCCCACGCACCTCCAGATCCACCCACCGGAGCACCTCGGCCCGCCCCCGCCGGACCCCGAGCTTCCGAACGGATACGGCGGCCTCCACCTTGTCGGAATCGGCCCGCACCGAGCGCCGCACCCGGGGCGCGCGGGGAACTGCGTGACCAGCCACGACGGACCCGCGCCCCGCATCGGACCCCGAACCGGCAAGACGTTCCCGCAGACCCGCAGCCGACCGCCGCGCATCCCGAACCGTGAGCGGCAGAGGAGACCACCCCGCGACCCGCCCCAACCCCACCACGGGCGGAAACACCGGCGACACAGCCATGACCGAGGCCGGGTCCCCGACCACCAACGGCTCCCCGAGCCCCCCGAGCAGCGCCACCTGATCCGCGTACTGCACCACCCGCTCCAACCGGTGCTCGGCCATCAGCACGGTCGTCCCCAGGTCGTGCACGAGCCGCTGGAGCACGGACAGCACCTCCTCCGCCGCCGCCGGATCCAGCGCGGAGGTCGGTTCGTCGAGCACCAGCACCCGCGGATGCGGGGTGAGCACGGACCCGATCGCGACCCGCTGCATCTGCCCGCCCGACAGTGTCGAGATCGGCCGGTCCCGCAGCTCGACGAGGCCCAGCAGGTCGAGCGTCTCCTCGACCCGCCGCCGCATCACCGGCGGGGCAAGACCCAGCGACTCCATCCCGTACGCCAGCTCGTCCTCGACCGTGTCGGTCACGAAGTGGGCGAGCGGATCCTGCCCCACCGTGCCGACGACGTCCGCGAGTTCACGCGGCTTGTGCGTCCGGGTGTCGCGCCCGGCGACCGTCACCCGGCCCGCGAGCGTTCCCCCGGTGAAGTGCGGCACGAGCCCGCTCACCGCGCCGAGCAGCGTCGACTTGCCGACCCCGGACGGGCCGGCGAGCAGCATCAGCTCACCCTCCGGCACCTCCAGACCGATGCCGCGCACCGTCGGCCCCGCGGCCCCGTCGTACGTCACCGAGACGTCCTCGAAGCGGATCATGACGAGGCCTCCACAGATCGGGCCGGTGCAGCGGCACGGGGGACGGGTACGGGCGCGACGAACGCCGGGAGCAGCCCGGCCAGCACCCCCGCCGCCGGCCACAGCGGCAGCGCGGGCATGCTCAGCGGCACCACGGACGGCTGGAGCGACGCGGGGTCCCGCACCCCGCTGACGATCATCACGGCCGCGGCGACGGCCCCGGACCCGGCGATCAGCCAGGCCCGCACCCCCCACACGTCGGGCCGGTACCGGGTGCGCACCGAGCGACGGCCGCCCAGCCGGAGACCGGCGAGCGCGGCGGCGACCCCGCCGAGCAGGACCGGCAGCCCGTACCCGGCGCCGGACGCGGCGAGCAGCCCGTACGTACCCGCGCACACGCCGATCAGCCCGCCGAGCGTCAGGACGGCCGTGGCCCGGCGCACGCCCCGCGGCACCTCGGCGGTGCGCCCGTAGCCGCGGGCGTCCATCGCCGCGGCCAGTGCCACGGACCGCTCGAGCGCGCCCTCGAGGACCGGGAGCCCCACCTGGAGCAGTCCGCGCAGCCCGCTGTCCGGCCGTCCGCGCAGCCGCCGCGCGGCCCGCAGCCGGCGCACGTCCGCGATCAGGTTCGGTGCGAAGGTCATCGCGACGACGACGGCGACGCCCGCCTCGTACAGGGCGCCGGGCAGCGACTTGAGGAGCCGGGACGGGGACGCGAGCGCGTTGGCCGCGCCGACGCAGATCAGCAGCGTGGCCAGCTTCAGTCCGTCGTACAGCGCGAAGACGAGCCCCTCGGCGCTGACCCGCCCGCCGACCCGCACGCCCTGCGCCCAGTCCGGCAGCGGCAGCTCGGGCAGCGTCACCAGGACGTGCGTCCCCGGGATCGGCGAGCCGAGGACCACCGCGAAGACCAGCCGGATGCCGAGCACGGCCAGCGCCAGCTTCACGAACGCCCCGTACGAGTGCGCCCACGGCGCCTCGGTGCGGCGCGCGGCGACCACGTAGCCGGCCACACCGACCAGCAGCGCGAGCAGCAGCGGGTTCGTGGTGCGGGACGCGGCCGTGCCGAGGCCGAGCGCCCAGATCCACCAGGCGCCCGGGTGCACGGAACGGGAGCGGTGCGCGTGCGGCGCCCGCAGGGTCCGGCGGGAGTACATCGCCGCGGGCTCAGCCGCGCCGGCGGCGGGCCTGCCACACGGCGCCCACCCCGAGCACGGCGACCACGGCGACCCCCGCGATCACGCCGACGGACGGCCCGGACGAACCGGAGGAACCGGACGCGTCGGGTGTGCCGGAGGGCTCGGCGGACGCCGGCCGCTCGCCGGACACCTGCTCGCCGCAGCCCGTGGACGGGTACCCGGCGATCGCGCACAGCAGCGCGTTGCTGTTGTAGCGCAGCGGCGTCGCGACCGCGGCGAGCGCGTCCGCGCTGGTCGCGTCCTCGCCGACGCGGGCGCACTCCTGCCGGGCCTTCGGCGGGGTGTCACCGGCGCGCGGCGCGTCCTTCGCCGTGCCGAAGTCGATGACGAGCGCGACGCGCTTCGTCCCGGACTTCGCGGGCGTGTCCTCGCAGATCGCGGCGAAGTCCGCGGTACCGCGCGGCTGCGTCGCGTCCTCGGAGTCGGCGCTGACCGCGAACCGGAACCCCTGCACGTCGCCGTCGGACGGCCTGGTCTGGGAGGGACCCGCCGTCGCGTACGTCCACGCCGAACCGTCCCGCTCCCAGAACGACCAGTACCGGTACCCGGCCGCCTGCGCGGGGGCGACGGCCAGCCCCAGCAGCGCCACGAGCAGCGCCAGGGCGAACCCCGCGCGGTGGCCGCGGGTCACAGCTGCTGCTTCTTCCGGCCGCTCAGCAGGAACCCGGCGCCCACGGCGGCGATGAACATCACGCCGACGATCCACCAGGTGCCGAGGCCGCCGCTCTTGTCGTCGGAGTCGGAGTCCTTCTTCTTCGCCGCGGAGTCGCCGTCCGCCCCGGCGGGCGCCGGACCGGTCTTGCCGAGGGCCGCGACCAGGTCCGTACCGCCGAAGTCGCGCGGGTCGTTGCCGGTGGCGTGCGCGGCGAAGATCAGCTGCGCGTAGGCGGCGGGGCCGGACTGCTTCGCCCAGTCGCCCGCGTTCTTCTCCAGCCAGGCGTACGGGTCCTTCGTGTACTTGACGCCCTCGGCGGCGGCGACGGCGGTCACCGCGTCGGCCGTGTTCCCGTAGTCGGGCTGGTCCTTCGCACCGGCCAGCTCGGACTTCAGGTAGAGGTGGGTGGAGAGCTGGTTCTGCAGGTACACGGCGCCGTTGTGGGCGAGATCCGCGGGCTTCGTGCCGTCCGTGCAGGTGTACGCGTCCGGGGTGTCGCCCTTGTCCGGGGCGAACCCGGCGCCGAGCGAGGCGGTGGTCGCGGCGGCGGTCGCGTCCGCGTTCGCCGCGAGCTCGCCCTTCTTGTCCGGCTGGTAGGCGAACGCGCCGCCGTCCTTGCCGTTCTTCGCGCAGGGCAGGGCGAGCGCGGCCAGCGCGTCGTAGGGCGCCTTGCCGGACTTCTGCACGTCCGCGGGCTTCGCGCCGGTGGCGGCGAGGGCGCCGATCACGACCGAGGTCGAGTTCGCGTCGCTGGGGCCGCCCGGGTTGTAGCCCCAGCCGCCGTCCGCGTTCTGGTTCTTCTTCAGCCAGGAGACGGCCTTGCCGACGGTGTCGTCGTGCCCGCCGAGCGCGGCCAGGGCCTGCACGGCGGCCGCGGTGCTGTTGCTGTCGACGACCGTCTTCGCGTCGCACTTCGTGCCCGGGTCCGCGCGGAACGCGGCGAAGCCGCCGTCGGCGCACTGCTGGCCGGTCAGCCAGTCCACGGCCTTGGCGGCGGGCTTCACCCCGACGGTGTCCTGCGCGACGAACGCGAGGGACTGCCGCCACACGCCGTCGTACGTCGGATCGCTCGTGCCGTACAGACCCGACGGCACGACGACCTTCGGCGACGGGGAGGCACTGTCCGCGACCGCTGCGGGCGCGAGCGCGCCGCCGATCACGACGGACGCGGCGACGAGCGCGGCGCTGCGGCGAATGTTCATGGTGGGGCGGGTGCCTCTCCCTGCGGGGGGCCGGGAGGCACGGCACGCGTCGGCGCCGGGCGGCTCCGGCTCCGTGTGCCTCGACGGTTCCGAGCCGATCACTACGGGTGTGAGGCATTCCGGCTCTACGGCTGCGGGTCAGCGCCGGACTCCCACCGGCTTCCCCTCACACGCGCACAATGACGACC